>JAGVDA010000023.1 GCA_020058975.1 Thermosynechococcus sp. WC_1
GAGGGATAGGAGCGTCAGGCTAGGGGTTCAATGCCCCGCAGACTGACACTGTGTAATGTATCTATTAGTAAGCCAACAGATCTTCTAATGAGCTGCACTTTTGATGCAGTAAATTGCCCGAGTCGTTTCCATTGAGAATCAGAGACAGAAACCTGTTTGGCCGTATCCCCAGAGACATAGCCAATATATTCCCGTCCTGCCATCTCAGCTTTAACTAAGTCCCCTTTGCGTAGCCCGTTATGTCGGGTTACGGTGCCACCATAAGCACGTCTATCACCACCTTTTGCAGGTTGGAATAGGTGCAACTGACGACGGGATATAGGCGGTCTTTTGATTACTTGAAAGATTGATGAACTGAGTCGAATGGATCCGATCCATTGATGCCCATGTTCTCTCAATGTCTCAAAAGACTTATATTGCACAAATTGACTAGATGCTAATGCAACACCATCTACAGCATGGCTTTGTGGTGTTTGACTAGACTTATCCTTGAGTTTGGTTAACCCAAGTTCTCGTCTAATCTGTGCGGTTTGCCATCCGAACAAGGTAGAGACAGGCGCTAGTTCGGACAACCAGCCCAGCATCACTTTTTGCCCCACCATTACAGGGCTAAACGACTTGGAGCCACGGGCTTCTATGTATTCGTAAACAATATTGCTTACAGGGTATAGAGCACAAAGTTCTTTTGTTACCCGTAATTCAAGTTGACGATTAGCACGTATTGAGGGAGGGAGTTTATTCCCTCTACGATTACTAAATCGCTTTTGTCGATGGTTCCGTAACTTGAAAGCAACGGTCCGATTAATGCGTCTCCCTCGACGAGTACGGCGCATCATGGCACGTTGCTCCATTCGTTTCTTTACCGTTTTGAAGGGTAGTTCAAGATGGGCTAAATAGAGCGTGCGCTGAGCTGATTGAGCCGCTATCCCAGAGAATAATTTCCCAGGGTCAATCCCAACCACAATGGGTTGAGTGGCTGTCCCGGATGGTTCTTCGACAAGTTGAAAATAACAAACCCCTAATTTTGACCATCGTTTAATGGCCTTGCCGGACTCTTCCCAACGTCTAGCACGTTGGGGAGTAGTGGGCATTAGTTGTCTGCCTGATGGTGATTTGACGGGTACTCTAGTTGATTGCATTGGGTATAACCCCTAAGTTTATGTCCCCTCCAACATTCCGGCTTTGATGTCCTGTCTAACAGCGCTCAAGACTTTTGAGCTTACAGAATCTACAGTCTGGGGTAAGCAACTGTATCTGCGTACAAAAACCGAAACTCACGTTGTAGTCAATGGTTTAACTCAAGGATGATCCCCTCAAGCCCCCACTAAATCGGTATTCCGATTAGCGGTGGGTTATTGACTTATGAGCTTTTGGGGACACTTTTACTTTATGCGCTGGCACAGCCCGATCGCGGTTAAAACCTTCGATAGTCTGTCCAACGAATACGCCAACAACCAATAGGATTGCTCCTACGATCAGGTGGCCTTTGACCCTGCGAAATCGAAACATCGCAATATCAAAATTTTCCTCGGACCTAGCCTTAGCTAACTGAACTTCAGCAAGCTCAACCTTTCTAAGAAGCTCGTTTTTAACCTGAAAACTTTTAACTTCTTCCTTACGAAGTGCTAAAAGCTCTTCAAGGGCTTCCTTGTCAGAGGCAACAATATCCCGCCAGTTCGTAAGCTGGATTTGGTACAGGTCTAAGGTTAAAAAAGTTTGCTGAGTAGAGACCTCTGCTCGAAGCTCTCCAGACTCAATTAATTTTCGCGCAGTCTCACGAATCCGCTGAGTTGATATATCAGCCCTTAGCGCGTCAAAGACTTCCCTGACGGCCATAGCTGACGCCTCTCTAGCTACATAGTCGATGGCTTCGTCAGGAATTGCACCAGCCATATCTAAATGGGTAGCCAATTACCCCTCCTTCCCCTCAGGCAAAGCTACCGCATCAATAACGGGTTCAACTCCAAGCATCTTAGGATAGGGTCTCTGAGGTTTTTCGTCACGTATTTTGCGGAAAGCACCTGAGATTCTAGAAAAAAGTTGAACTCGATACTGAGCTGGCAACCCTTCAAGAATACTGTCGGTTTCTTCCCGCAGGTTCCAAACCAGTTCTTCAATTTGATCATCCCTAGATGAAAGCTCTAAATCAAGAGCGCCATCAATAGAATCAGGCGATTGACGAGATGTCACCAATTCTTGATACCGCGCGATCGCGGATTTAACATTGAGCCCACCGCCATTCAGCCAATCAATAACTTGTTCAAAGTCATCAATTTTGGCAGATGGAAAGGTCTCAACAGGTTCTAATCCAAGAACAGTGCAAGCATCTTTGTACTTGCCATCATTGATCTTGTACGCAGTAAGTAATGCTGCTTTTTGCATCAAATCACCTCCCTTGCAACTTTCATTATTTGTACCACACTATATTCCACAAATGCAATAGCGTGATATATTATTTTGAAATCAAAACAATAAGGTTTCGGGGAATGCTCGTTATTGGAAGGGAATGTGTGGCTCGTCAAGAATTAAGCACGATCGCGGCTTACGTCAGCGCGGACATTTTAGAAAAAATCAAAATGTTCCAGCGGCAGGAAGCAAAAAAAAAGAACCCTTGGTCACGCAGTGAGGTTCTAGGAAAGGCGGTGCTTGATTATATGAATGACGAGTCTAGGTCTTTTTCCGCCGAGGAGTTTCAAGGAAGTTGCCAAGTATTGGCATACGTTTCCGCAGAAACGAAGGAATGGATGAAAAGTTTTTGTCAGGAAATTGATAGGACAGAGAGCTGGGTGGCAGGGAAAGCGATCGCAGTCTTCCTGAGGTCGCGGGGACTTTAGCGATCGCCCTTGAATTCAGGGAAATACAAATCTCCTTCGCCAGCAAGCCAAAGCCGAGCGCAACGGCACTGTCGCCCTTCAAAAAACCAAGATCCATTTTTGCGAAACAACCATGATAAAAAACTTTTCTTCCAGACATACCGAGGATCTTTGTGAGTCGATACAGTTGTGCCAATCGGGAGATTTTGCTTTATTTCTGCGATCGCTTCTGTCGCGTCCTTGAAAGCTTTTTCAATCCCTAGCCCTTCAGTTTGGCTATATCCCGTAGGAAGGATTAGGTCAACTTTTCCTATGCCCCCATATTGGCACAAATAAAATCCTACTCTCTGAGGAGAGGGTGAAAGTAGTAGCTCAATTCCGTCTTTAACAGCAGAGCTAGGAGAGATATTGAACACCTCTCCATTAATACGGAGTCCTGTGAAATATTTAAATTTTATTTCTGGGGTACTCACAAACCCAAGATTACTTAATGCCCATGCAATGGTTTCTCTCGATACACTTCCGTCTGGGAAGACACTAGGGCATATAGGTTCTTCGTCTCCAATTATTTTTGTCGCGCCCAAAGATTCATAAATGTTCATCTTCGTATTCTCCGAGAGACCCCCAGCAGAACCGTCTTCGGTTTGGTGGGGAGGGATAGGAGCGTCAGGCTAGGGGTTCAATGCCCCGCAGACTAATTTTTTCTTTATTTTGAGCAATGCATTGCTCTACAAAATCAGCCACGGCAAGAATGGCCTGCCGCCGTTCCTCAGATCTAATCTGGGGAAAAGAGCCTTGCCTTGCGGAAAGGACAAAGCGGTCCCAAGTGTCTTTGTCCCGCTTGCTGAGAATGGGTGGCAGTGGCTTACTCAAGCGACCTCCTCAACCAAATGGCATTTAAGCCCAAGAAGCGTTGCCAATTTTTTTCTTACACCCTCTTTTGGAAACAGAACTAGATCCGCTGGGTACAAGTGGACCTCAGAAATGACCGGACTAACTCCAGTCATAGAATCCAAGCCAAAAGTAGCAATAGCGATCGCACCACGGCCTGAGTGAATAGATCTAGCAGACCGGAGAATAACGCCTCTCTCATTGGCAGATGAGATAGCGCCAACAAATACTAGATCTCCCTTTGCAACAACGCAAAGGTCCCCTTCTTTAATGATTGACATAGCACCTCATACCTTTGCATGATATCAATCATATACACCCTATACAGCGCTGTCAAGTTGTTGCTATCATTGGACTAGCGATCGCCCCTACCAAGGCTTTTGCTAGTTCTTTACAAAAAAACAAATGAATTACGGCGTCCAATTTTATACTGTCCGGTATGACGGCAAAACCCTTGATGAGTTGATCGAGATCCGCAAAAGATTATCGGTTGAGCTTTATGAAGTTAATGCCGAATTAGCCGCTCTAAAGTTAGACTATCTGGAAGGTTTTGGAGACAGAATTGCATATCATGAGCTTTGCCAGCAGAAAGCATCGATTGAGCTAGAGTTTGCCGCAATCAAGCAAAGTATCCAAGATGAAATCAAGACAAACACAAGAGAATACTTTGCAGAAAAGCACCTGAATGATAGTGAAGAAAAGCTAGCAACAATTAGCCAGCAATTGCTAAAAGAAATCATTAAGCTAAAGGAGAAAAGAACCGCGCTCAATGGGGTTTTGAGTGATGGGGAGATCAAGGAGTTATTGGAGCAAAAAAGGTGCTTAGCCATTGAGCGTTGTGTTTGCGATGAACTATTGAAAGCGGCAAGAGTGCGCAGAAAACCTGACAAGAAAGATACCGCCCTTGAGAAAAAAGTTCATACTGCAAAGGAATACGATCGCATCAAGTGCAAGTCCAATTTTCTGTATAACGCAGTCAAATTAATGGCGCAGGAGCTACCCAAAGACACGGTAGAAGCAATGCTTTTGCGGGCCAAAGAAAAATTCATGCAAAAGAGCAAAAGCAAGCACAAGGAGGCGGGAGAGGCTGAGATTGACCAGTACCTAGAGATTCTGATTGCCCAAAACAAAGCCCGTCCCAGCGGTGAAACTGGGGCGAGCGGCAGTTAACTTTTTGGATCGCTTGCGCAAGCAATGGTTGAATCTTAACACCTTTTCACTCGCCAGAAAACTCCGCTTTTAATTGCTCATATTGCTCACGCCGTCTTTGTCTATCTCGCTCTTTTCGATCCGCCGAGATTTCCCTTTGGCATTCATCCAAAAGTAACATATACTCGTCAACAATTTGAGCAGGAAACAACATTGAAAGGGTGTTTTTCTTAAGTAAATGTTGGGTTTCACAGCCAAAATCTAAGCACGACTCATCACAGTCCGAAGCCTTTACAGTAAGAATCTTTTTATCATCTCTCAAAAAAGAAATAAATTGTTCAGAAATGTAAATGATTTCTCCTTTCATTGGCGTCAAAAAATCAAGTTGCTCTTCAATCAGTCTTCTTGAAATACTTCCACTAATTAAACTACGAAGCTCCGAAAAATCCAATGGGGAGCTAGCCCCTTTAGAGTCATCACCAATTAATTGATAAAATTCTTGCTCAGTCAAACTCATTTTCTTTCCTCCAAAAAGTATTCAAAAAGCGCCTAACTGATGACTAATCCTAGGCTGGGCAAGTAAACTTCAACGATTCCAGGGACGGTTCCTATTGAATCTAGCGCTGCGTGTTTAATTGCAGCATGGTCAACGCATGGGGGGAGAGTTGCGTTGATCATGCGAGAAACCTCGATGTTTTTGCAGAATTTTCCGTCAACAAAAACTTGGGCAATCCAATCTATTTTTTCCAATTCTTTATTATGTGCGATCGCACTCCTTATCTACAACTAGAAAAGACCCATTTTTTTGAGCAATTTCAACAAAATCGGCTAAGGCCAAAATGGCACCTCGGCGCTCAATAGATTGTACGCAAGGCCGCTTCCCTTGCCTACAACTAAGAACAAACGACTGCCAAGCATCAAAGTCTTTCTTGCAAACCTCGATCAAAATTTTCACCCTCCATCAATGATTCCAATGATATCAATGACGGAGGTTTCTGTCAACAGGGAGCGCGATCGCCATTCCATCATAAGCTTCGGCTTGAGCGATCGGATCTGTAGACAATTCCCAGATCTGGGAATATCGCATATTCGGGAGGGCTTCCCAAATCCGGTGGGTTGAGCTAGTATAAAAAAGTGAACCCCTAGAGCAACTTGACGGGCGCTCTAGGGGTTCGTAAGAACTCTTATTTCTTAAGGCCATTGTACAAAAATACCCACCTTATTGTCAACCCAATTCTTGGCGCTGATGGAGAGCAGATTCCGTCGGCGGCTAAAGGATTTAGTTCGTTAATTGTTGACATCCTCGGCGCGGCTCTATTGCAACAGGGGCAGTCTGACACTGAAATTGCGAAACATTTAGGAATGGAAGCGGAAGAAGTTCTTCGCCTTAAACAGATGACTGGACTAGCAGGATTATTCACAGGCCAGTCTTACTCAAAAGCGTGGGAAGCCTGCTAACCTACCGACAAAATATTGCCATTTGGCAACGATCGCACATTCCCATTAGGCAATCGCCTCACATTAGCCGCAGGCGTCAGCATAGCCCCTCCTGGACTCCCCACGGAGGGCATTGTGCCAATATATTCAAGGTTTGCCACGTAACGGGCCGTATCCGATCGCAGTTCAATCACATCCCCACCAGCGCCAGACCAGACCATCTTCTGCTGTTCCTGATCTTCAAAAATGTGCATTTGTTGTCCTGGAATGGCGCATCGTCCGGCGACTTGCCGATAGCCAACTGCGATCGTTCTCTGTAAATACAATCCAACTTGTTCCATCATCACAATCGTGCCTAAATTTCTCAGGTTGCCGCTGAAGTTCAGGTCCCCGACGTCAATTACTTGCACGCGATCGTCTAGTAGGAACCCAGCAAAAATGACGCTAATGATTGACCAGACAGGAGATTGAGTCTCAAACCACGGCTCTTCCTGGACTTCTGGTGCCTGCGATCGGGCTTCTGGTGTATTGCTTACTGAGCTAGATTGATAGAGCAATGTGGAGCCGATCAACGTAATGGGCGGCACATCAACCCGTGCCTGACTGTAATCTGGTCCATTAGCTGAATGGTTTCGGGTTTTGGTTCCTGCGCTGATCAATTTTGCATCGGTGGGAGAAGTTGGCTCGGCATTTACCGCTTCTGGGAGTGCCCATTCTTCCAGGATTTCCTCTATCAAATCTCCTGCAAAATTGTAGAAGTATCGGGTTCTTTTGTAGGAAACCAACAAGGGCAAAGACTGACTTTCACGCCCTGAGATAACTTTAGGTGTGCTGTAATTCCACTCCTTGATCTCAGAGATTTTCTTATCAAAGCGGTATGTTTTCAAGATCTTCTGCTCTGAAAAATAGCCAGAGTAGAAAGTTCCATCTTCTAATTTGTACCTCTGTACCTGAGTATTTCGTTGGAAGAACCGTTGACCTAGTGCCCAATCATTGTAATCATAAGTGTCCCAAAACACCGTGTGATGTGGATCTGAGCTTACCCCTTGAATAGCGTTGCCGCCATTTCTTCCCGCTCGCCGGATCGGATTCTCTTTAAATTTTGCAAACTTGTGACGGCCCGTAACCTTGATTTTGCCTGCTAGGGGAGGGCGAGGATCCGAGACGAGTAGATATTCCTCAATATTGCAATGGAGCCCCCATCGTTCGTCTAGGAGGACATTGCTTGAGCTTGCCGGAACCGTGCGATCGAGTAGCCCAATCCGCATCCGCTCTAAATTATCCTGCCAGAGGAAAAGCATTTTGCCTTCCTCCGTAGGATTATAGGCAAGAATTTTGTGGGCATAATCCAATGGAGATGATCCCTTTTCCGCCTCGTGAGCAACGTATCGGTTTGTTGTCTCGCTGGGGTCTGGATCTCCAGATGCCGTAAAAATATTCCCTAGGCTAAGGTCTCTCGTGTAATTACTGGCAAGATCTTTGATATTTCTGGCAGTGCCGAGGAAGTAATTTTCAACGAGTGTAAAACCTTCAGGGATTTCTGGGTCAAAACTTGAGCGGAGATAGGCCAGTCGTTCGCATTTTTGAACACACTGAATTTTGATTCCAAAATATTCTGTAATTTCTTCTCCAACTTTGACCGAGAACGGATCTATTGGCCCTGTGGCATTAATGCGTTGCCTACCACCAAAGTCCAGTAACTTGAATGCGGCTCCATCCCAGTATTTGATATCAACGATCGCACCTGCGCGGAAACGAGGATTATTATAAACGTTCAGCCTTTCAGGGAAGTCCGTTCCGTAGTTGCTAAAGATTGACGAAACCAAAGAGAAGCTAGCGCGAGCGGTTACCGCGCGATCTCGGGTGATTGCTGTTCGAGTCACGTCAATCCCAGCATTACTCACCCAGTTGGAAACGTTCAACCCTACTGTGTCGTTCTCATCAAGGTAGATGATGATCTGGAATTTGATGGCGCGGTTTTCAAGCATCGTAAATTGCAGGGCTTAATGGAGGGTACAGTTCACGGGCGGTGATTTTCATTTGATAGCGATCGCCAGCGCATCCCCAGCGCTCCCAGTCAGGATCCAGAAATAAAACAATCCCGAATCTTGCCCAAAAATATTCAATTCCTGGAACGTTAGGGGCACCCGTCATCGTGCCAATTTTTGGCCTTGTTCGGGGCGACGGCTCAAACATTGCCAGTAGTTGATCATCTAGGATGATCGGCTTAATTAGATGGCGAGTATATCCATTTGCTGTCACTGTTGTGGATTCTTCCGCCTGTCTCGCTGCCATGCCGGAAATCCCATAGGCTTGTTGCATTGTTAGGTCAACTAAATTTTTCTCAAATTCCTGTTTTGGGCGGTAAACTGGACCAGTCCTAACCGTTGTGCCCATTGCTGTTTCTTGGTACTGAGGGTCATCCTCAGTTGCGTTGTTTCGTCGGTAGCCAATAAGCTTTGAAGTGCCGCGATCGCCATGAGTAAAATTTTCCTCAGTCAGTACAACCTGGATTTGATTGGCTGTGCCAGCGTCGTATGTGAGGCGAAGCTGAGTGCCAAAAGGAAAAGTGCGTGGAATTGCTGGGGACATTACCTTAGACCCTCAAACGGATTTTGATAGACGGTCTCTTGAACCTCGGTCTTTTTAGTGATTTGAGCCACGGGTTTGTTTTGAATCATGCTCAAAAGTTGAACCATCGCTTTCTGTAAATTCACAGATTCCGTTAGTGGCGTGAACAACTTCTCGAATCCTCCCATAAGTTGGTCCGATCGCCCTCCAGGATCTGGCCCTGGAGAGGCGTAATCGAATTTCGGTAACGGTACGGGGGAGACAGCCCCAGCACGCGATAGTAAACGCAGGTCTGGAGCATAGGTGTTGACTCCGGTGGTATTGCTTGAGAACCCATCGGGAAGCCTCCGAGATGGATCATTTTTGAGGCTTAGACCAGATACCAACCCAGAAGCATCCTTGACGATCGGCTTCCCGAATCCCTTATTTGCTGCCTCGATCCGAGTGGATAGACCCCGATCGCGCTCTTCTAATCCAAACTGAGTCCGTTTTGTATCGCCTTGAACATTGATGAGCGATCGCTGTAACTCACTTTCTTTAATCGACTGAGCCAAGTCCATCAAGGCTTGATTTACAGCATTGGTCGCGTTGGGTAATTCCCCAGCGGCTGAAGAATAATCAAGTTGGGCTTGCTCTAGAGTGAGTTGGGCCTCACGGACTTTTAGCGGGTCACCTGACCTTTTCGCTAGGTCGAGTCCAATCTCGGCTTTTTGCACTGAGATACCAGACTTTTCCAGATTTGATCGAGCAATACGTTCGGCGGCTTGGGCCTGGGTGATAGCCGATCGCCTGACAATTTCCTCCTTTTTCTGCTCTCGCTCAAGAGTGATGGCTGAAATGTTCAGCTCAAGATTTAGCGCTTGTTCCTTGGTTTTGGCTAACTGATTTTCCGCATCAACCCGACGCTGGAAGATTTTTTCTTCACTGAAGCCCACGCCAAGGTCACCCAGAATCCCCTTGAGGCGATCGCGTTTCAGTTTTTTATCCTTTTCGGTTTCTTCCTTAGGCTCCTGAATTTGTCGGGCTAAATCCTCAGCAGTTTTCAGTCCACTGACCCTCCCGCCACCACGGACCTGGACAATATTGTTTTGGGCTGTTAGAAGTTCTCCTTGCTTGCTAATCAGTTTGTTTTGGCGCTCAATATCAGTGATCCGATTGTCAGAGTCCCGCTTGAGGATTGAGCCCAATCGTTCGACTGCTTTGATGCGGCGATCGACTGATAGCTCTTCTTTCCGTGCAGCCAACTCAGATACTTGTCCAGCCTGAGACAACAGTTCCTCTTGCCGTTGTTTCTCTGCCTCAAAATATGCTTTGCGCTGATTGTTGATTTCAGCCCCAGCAGCTAATACCGCTTGCTCATATTGGGCAACCGTGGCCTTCCCCTGCTCAAACTGTTGCTCGTCATTAGGATTGATTCGTTGCAGGTCTTTCTGCGCCTGCTTTAGGTTTTTGAGCGCGTCTGCACGGCGTTTGATTTGCTCCTCAAATGCCGATCTGGCATCAGATTGAGTGTTGTCAATTTGGACAAGCTTCAGGGATTGGGGGGTGATATTTTGGGCAGCAAAGCCTTGAGACAGATCGGCATCTCTTCCGGTGTTAGTCAGGCGGCGGGTGCCTTCTAGTTTTGCCTGCGATCGTTCTTGTTCGGCGACTTCGCGTTGTAGGAGTTCGGAGCGGCGATTTACGTTTTCAAGTCGTACTTGAGTAATGCCATCCTCGATCTGCTTGTCGGCGGCTGCGATCTGTGTTTTTAGCTCAATATTTTGTTGTTCTTTTTCAAGAGCTTTTGCTGGATCCGCAACTCTCAAAGCAGCAAAGTCTTTGCTGGCTAAATACTCATTAGATTGTCTTTCTAGATCTGCCAGCGCTGCTTTGTTTTTTGCTGCTGCATTAGACTGAGATTCAATTTCTTCTAACTTTGCCTGGAATTCATTTGTTTGCCCTGAAGCGCGCCCACGGGATGATAACAAAGCTGACTGAGCTTTTTCAAGTTCAATTTGCCTCTGAGTGACATTCTGATACTTTTGGGCGGCAACCGTTAACTTCGCATAGGCGCTTCCTTCCCCTCCTAGATTCTTAATCAGCTTGTCTAGCTGTTTAATTTCTTCCCTAATAGGCTTACCCTCTGGAGTATTGATAATTGCTTCAGGGATTGAGGCCAATTGTTCTCTGTAAGCCTGAAGCCCTTCTCTTGACGCCGAAAGATCTTCTTGGCTAACAATTAACCCTTGGTCAAAGCGCTGCTTTAGTTTAGGATCTTTCCTGATATCTGCTTTTGTCTGAGGAACAGCCTCAACATTTTTGTTTTTTAGTTTTTGGGCAATTTGAATGCCCGCTGTATATTCATCGTTGAAATTTTTTGAGCTAAGCGTTTCCAGCCCTTTCAGAAGGACTCGGCTATTTGTTGATTGTTCAGCGGTGACTAGTGCCGTCCCAAAAACTTGAGAGGTATCATTGCCAGTTCTTTCAGAAAAGGCGTTAGCAAGGTTTTTCTGAAAACCTGAAACATTGAGCGAGAAAAGATCTCCAAATGCTTTTGCCGCATAATTATTAATAGAGCCTTGAATTTGTTGATTTGTTCTTCGCCCTAATTCTTCCGGCTTAGACAGTCCATCTTTAATGGCCTTGAGTCTTTGCTCAGTGACCTCTAACTGTTTGTTATAATCCTGTAATGCTTGTCCTCCGCTGAAGTTTTCCGCAAGGGTTTGAAATGTTCCGATCGCCGCCGTGACCAAACCTGCTTGAACTGCAACGCTCCCTAACTCTTGCGCTATTGGCGATTTAATAGCTTGTTGAATGCCACCTTGCTTAACAAAGTCAACTACTCCTCCCGTAACTCGACCCGCGCGGCTGCTTGAGGTTTGCCCAACAATATTTCCCTTTAAGTCAAATTCACTAAAAGCCTGTTTTTCAAATGCAAATTTACTGAGCGCTGAAGCCCCCTTTGCCAGAGCTACCACCAACCCAGCGTTAATTAGTGTGGTGACAATTTGAATATTATTGGCAGCAAGCTCTAGCCCACTGGACAACACTCTTAACCCTGTTGAAGCGACAGGGACTGCTTTTTCCCCAAAGGCTTCTTGGAGCTTTTGGGCTGCGTTAGCAGTTTTGTTTTCAAGCCCTTGCAGTGAGTCCCCAGCAGAGATTGCCGCCCCTCCCAACTCAATTTGAATCTGCCTCGCAAACTTAGGTAAGAAGTCTTGAGAAAGTATCGCTCCTTGCTCAAGTTGTTTGTTGAATTCCTGGGTTGTCAGGCCAGCGGCGCGGGCGGCAAGCTGGAACGAAATGCCTAATTCACCCAATTGCTGACGAAGTTCTTCGGATTGAACTGTCCCCTTTCCTGCAATTTGATTGAATGCTAAGAATAATCGGTTTTGCTGCTCTGAATTAAGCTGCAATGCTGCTGCTGCGGTACTTGCCCCTTTAAAAATGGGCGTCACCTGTGTCTCTAGTGGGGTGTTTTTGGCCTGAATTGCTAGCGACTTAATTGCATCACGAGATTGGTCTAGCCTTGTTCCTAGTCGCTTGGATTGATTTTCTGCTTGGGTTAAAGCATCTGTACTGCCAGTGGCAAACTTGACGACAACACGAGCTGTTTCAAGTCTTTTAATCGACTCATACGCGGCCCCAGCTTGCTGCTGAATAATCTGGAATGCTTGCAGTCCAACAAATCCACCTCCCAGTAAAGCAAAAATATTTTTAATTGGAGATGGAATTTTTTCAACAACGCCTAGAAGCCCAGTTGCTGCTTTTTTTGCCACTTCAAAAACAGTGACGCGCGGCTCAATTTCAGGAATGAACAGCGTAGGTGGACCAGGGGGCTTTGAACCTCTTCCCCCACCGCCACCTGCCGCCGTACCAGGAACGCGGGTTAAAAACTGAGATAGATCTTCTTTTTGGCGTGGTAGGGCAGATGCCGCCAGCCGATCGCGCGTTCCCACTGTCTGCTGAAATTTTAGGCGCTCAACCAATAGATCTTGCTGAGCAATTTTTTCCGCTTCCGCTTCAACTTTTATGCTCTTGAGTCGTTCATTTACGGCATTCTGCTCTGCCTTCCGCTCCTCATTGAGGATTGCAAGGCGATCTGAAAGCGATTGTTGCTGAGCTTCTGATTCAGCCTTAATTTGAGCCAAACGATCGACAGCGCGTTCAGGCTTAATGTCTTCGACTGCTCTTGCGGGCACTGAGGGGGGAAGAATTAATCCTTGCTTGGTTTCTGAGTTGATCTTCTTAATTTGGATGAGCTTTGTTTCAAGCCTGGTTGCCTCTGCTTCATCTTTTGCACGCTGGAGCCGATCAATCACCTCGATCTGATTCCGTTCTTGGGTGAAGGCTGATTTAGAGGCAATTAATAAGCGATCGTCGATACTTGCATTTTTAGGAGTAATGCCAATGTCTCGCTGTCTTTCTAGATCGGACTGTTGTTTATCAAAATCTTGTTTTGCCGAAATGATTGGATCGACTTTTTGAGGTGCAATAATCTGCTGCTGAGCCGCTTCATTTTCTTTTTTGATTAAGGCTAAGCGCTCAGATAAATCCTGCTCTTTGGCCTTCGTATTTGCTTCCTGAATTCTACGTTCTTCCTCCCCTTCCTTTTTAATTGCGTTTAGGCGATCTGCCAAGGCGGCTTGTTCCGCTTCAGACTCACGTTTTAGTTGAAGTAAGCGGTCTTCCTGTGGACGCGGGGCAATATCTGTCAGTACAGTAGTGAGGTCGCCGGAAGTTAGGCGATTTCTCCTTTCATTGGCAATTTGTGCCTCAAGGCGTTGTTCCGCTTTGATCTCTTCTAGACGCTTAGATGCCTCTCGTTGCTTTTGGTCTTGTTCAACGGTTGTAAAACGCAGATTGCGGCGGTTTTGATCCTCTGTAGCACCAATCTCTCGTTCAATTTGGTTGACTCGCCGTTGCCCACCCTCGATCTTTTGGGTAAGTCTTTCAATTTCAGTAAGTTGTGCCTCAATCTCCCGTAGTACATCAATGTCCTTGTCACTGTACGCAGGCTGATTTTTAGCCGATCGCAGGACTCCTTCTTCCAGTTCTGGCAGTTGTTGGGAAAGCCGAGCATTAATCTCTTTCCTAATGTCCGAAAGTTTAGGGACAATTCCACCCGCAGCGATCGCCCCTAACCCTGGCACAGACCCGCCCAGTGTTGCCTCAATCCCTTTGTTGCCAATAATTCCGGCAAGGCTGCCAACTGTGAATCCTGATAAATCCTCAGTGAGGCGATCGCCCAAAACACCTTGAACAGATTGTTGCTGAAGTTTTTTGATGGTCGCTTCAGTGATTAACTTCAACTTTTCAATTGTGGAAGCAGTGGAGTAGAGTTCTGTCCCTAGTAATTCAGCCCTAGACTCAAGGGCTTGCTCTCCGATGTGGATTGCACCACGGGCAGCGATCGCGCCACCAATATCCCCCCCTAATTGAGGGACAATCCCATGCTGGCCCCCAATCTGTGAGGCTGCAAACCCAGCGGTATTGACGTAGAGGTCTTTGGCTCTAGGACTTGTTGCGGCTTTTCCTAGTGCATCCTGTAAATTCTTCCCCTCAACCTCAAAAAGGTTGTTTACAAGCCCCGTGAATCGCTCTGCTAATTGCTGGGTATTGATGCTGAGAAGTTTGCCAAAATCTTCGTTATTGGAAATTTTAGCCGTTGCATTATCTGCTTGGGCGATTAAATCCTTAAAACGAGAAATATAACCATTAACTGATTTCCTAATTTCAGGCTCAAGATTAAATTGGTCACTTGATTGAAAAGACTGGAGCTTGCCTAGCGCTATTTTGCTACTAGATTTTAGTTGCTCTGCTGTTAAAAGAGCATCTGCCGTTGCACCACTCCGAAGATTTTCAATGAGTTGAGCCCTTAGCTTTTCAATCTGCTTGGATTCCGCCTTAATAATATTTTGTAGTTGCTCCTTTGGGGGAGATATTTTAGGAATATCAGGAATAACCTCAGCCTTAGCCTCAATAACCCGCTGAACTCTCTCAATATCCCCACGGATTGAGTCACTTCCACCAATGACCGGACGCCCTTCTGATTCAGCGGTTGACGCTCGTTCAAATTTAGTTTCAAGCTGTCTTTTAAGCCCCTCTAACTGAGTTTTGCTTAGATCGACTAATCGTTGCCCACCTGGGATCTTAGCGCTGACTAACTCGACGGCAGCGATCGCATCATCAATAGTCTCAACGACGTTATCAACAACTAATCGGGTCTTTTTGCCTAGATCATTGGCAATTTGAACAGCTTCCGCCTTGTCAATTTGCTGGATTCGCTCGGCTGCTTCAGCAACCTTGTTCACTACTGGCTCAAGCGCATTTGAGGCTGCATCAAATACTTGCCTAGTCGCCATTCCAACATTTTCGGCAAACTCTAAAACTTTCTCCTTTTCTGGCAGGTTAAATGGGATTGGAGTGTTGAGAATATTTTGAGCAATTTCTGAGTTTCCAATAGATTGTCCAGCGGCAGGAAGTGCTCTTGATGCTTGGTCAATCCCTTTGTTTACACCTTTTTTTAGAATATTTAAAACGGCAGACCCACTTAAAACGGTTGTAAGCCCTTCTGCTGTTGCGGTTCCCGTTGCATCCAGCGTTTTGGTTGCTAGGGCTGTAATTCTCTCAGTGACAATTGAAACAATATTTTGACTCCCAGGGATGAATTTAGGGATTGCAGCATCAATAATAGAGTGGACTTGCCCAAAAATCCCCTCACGGGTTAATCCCACAAGCTGATGAATCAAGTCGCCAGCGGCGCTAACTGCAACATGCTCTAGCCCCCCAACACCTGGAATCTGTGACGCAGTTGCGGCAACTCCCGCTGGAATAGCAATATTTTTGGCAACAAACTTAGTAGTAGCCTTAATTGCCCTTCCGGCAGGAATGATATCTAGGACAAGAGCCTCAAAACTTTCAACAAGCTTGTAACCCGTTTTCCCTATTGAAATCAAAGCGTTACCGCCCGTTTTTGCTGCGGGGATAATAACGCTAGATGTTACTGATTCCAACGCAGATCCTACGGTCTCTGGCGACTTGGCGATCGCTGTAGATTCCTTTTCTGCCGAGGCGGATTGCTTCTCCGTTAGCTTTGTTTTAAGAACTCTTGTGAGGCCAGCCAATTCAGAATCAAGCTCGTTTAACCCCTTGATCTGGCCAAGGTAGTCATTCTTTAGACTCTCAATTTGGTCTAACGGTAGATTGCTTATGCTTGAAACTGCTAGATCCTCAAGCGTTTTTTTGACCCCATCTTCAAGTGAAGAAATGACAGCCCCCACGTCATTTATTGAGGAGGATATGTCAACATTTATATCATTGGCTAAGCCTTGAATTTCTGCTAACTGATTCCTTGATTTGCTAATTCTTGCCTTAGCGGTTTGGGCTAGCGTATTCCCCCCAAGCCCAGCGGAATTCTCTAGTGCCCTGGATAGGGACTGTGCTTCACGCCGCGCTTCAATCTCCTCACGTTTTCGCTGTGCATTGACTTTTGCTTCAAGCTCAACCTGCCTAACCTTCTGAGGGTAATTCTGAAGCTCTGGGGCAAATGCCGCTGTTTCTCGTGCAGTAGGTATTGAGACTTGATTAAGGGGAGTTAAGGTTTCTCCTCGCCTTGTTGATAGGGCTTCTAGCCCTTTTGCGCTCCCAAAATCAAACTGTAGGGCATGTGATGCCTCTTCTAGCGTGTCTTGCAGCTGCTGACCAATTAATTGCCCCTTGGAGACTTGCTTGGCTGTCTCTTGATTCAGAATAATAACATTTTCAAAAGCGCTATAAAATGCCTTTGCATTTGCTTCTACTGCACGAGTTTCATCAACAATAACTAAAGGCAGTTTCTCTAATGGGACAGTTGCGCCTAGAATTACATCAAAAACTTCTTGGATTGCCTTTGCAGTTTGTTTTGGGGCAAGCGCTAATTTATCCTGGTCCTTTACGATTTTTCGCTCTAAAGATGTTTTTTCTTTTGATAGAGATTTGATTGATGTCTGGAGAAAATCAACTTCTCTAAGATTATTTTCGTTTGGATTTGCTTGAATTTCTGCAAGCCTATTTTGAGCTGTATCTAAGTTTGTGGAGACTTTGGTTAGTTTTGTCTGCGATCGCCCAATAGAAGATTCTAGTCCCTGACGTTGAAGCTCTGGACTTGCTATGGATTTGAAACGCTCAACAACCTCAACTCGCCTGGATTTGATTTGTTCAATCTCTTCTTGGATAGCATTGCGCTGTTCGTTGATTAAGCGTAGGGGTTCGCCTAAGATCTTGATTTGTTGTGTCAACTCAGCCTGAAGCTGTTTCAAGAGAGCATCAGACCCCTCCCCCGTTTCTGCCGCTTTGGTATAGCGAGAGACCTCGGCCTGGATGCCATTTTCTACCGTTGCAACTTGGCGCTTTTTCTCGTTAGCAATCTGAACTAACCCATCAAGGTCTTGAGCCCGTTGCTTCTTTGTTTCGGGGTTGACGGGGATTCCTAGCGCGGCAGATTGTGCTTCAGCGTCTGCAATCTGCAATGTTTTTTCATTGACAGCCTCTAGCGCTTCTTTATAGTTTTCCTGAACTAATTCAAGTTGCTTTTGGAATTTTTTAGGGATTTCAAGTGCTGCATTTTTGAGGATTTCTGCTCTAACGCTTGGGTCGGACTGAGCCACAACCGTTTGTCGAATCCTTTGGGCAACATCTTGACGCTCATCACGAGTAACTTGGACAGTTGCCTGTCTTCTGTTGGCAACGACTGCCGCTTGTTGATTAAGTTGCGCCTGCCTTAATGCAAGTGTTCTTAGTTGCTCTTGATTTTCCTGAACAACTTGTGGTTGCGCTTGCCTTGAGACCTGCGATCGCCGTCGTTGCAAGCTGGCCCTTTGCGCTGCGGCTTCGACAATTCGTCTCTCCTGTGGAAATGCCTGTTCAAAGGCATCAAAATAATCTTCAATCCCTAGGACGACAGCTTCATCTAACTCTTTCTTGAGTCCCTTAAATTCTGGTGCTGCGGTTTCAATGTATTCATTTAGAGCATCATTGATTTTGCCTATTTTGTTCGTTGCAGCTTTTTTCCCCTCATTTACAAGGGCTGAAATCAAATCCCCTGACCTTTCACCTAAGAACTCAAGGGAACCGATGGACCCTTCTAGTTTGCCGCTAATTGAAGTTGTGAGCCCCTTCGCGAACCCGCCCGTCAGTTGCTGGCCAACGCCAAAAAGCGCTCCGCTAATTGCCTGTGATGCTAATCCGCCAATCGCCTTAAATGGAACCGTTGCAATACCGCTAACAGCCCCTAATAGATTGCCTCCTTTAAGCTCTTTTGAAGCGTCCTTAAAGGCTTTTTTGAGTTCGGGATTGATGGCATCCCCCAACCCTTGAGCAGAAGCATTGACTGTGAGCTTTTGCTGAAGCGACTGAATATTTGCTGTATCGACTTCAGCAGAATAGTAAATTGTGCGGGGTTGAGCCGCGATCGCATCAATCTGGCCCTGAACCGATCGCAAATCAATCGTCGCTGTTAACTCAACCGATCGCTTCAGCCCTGCTAAATCTGACTGGAGTTTGCGATCGTCTAGGCAAAGTTCAACTGGAATGCAGTCTAGTCTTAGCTTTTTGATGCTGGATTGGAGATGGTCAATGTCCGGGCAAATTTTAACGGGAACGCAGGGCATTTTGGCAACTTCTTCTGGAAGTTGCCGCATTGTTGTGAGGAAATCACCTACCGCTGCCTCAATAGGCAGAATTACGGCCCCAACTTCAATGCCCTGCGGGTTTTCCTCCATCAGTCAGCCTCAACTATTTGTAACCGCATGTTTGTTGCGTACCCTGGCTCGGTTTCGCTCATCTTGACCGTTGCAATTGACTCTTCAGACTCATAGTCAATTAGTGTCACGTCCCCATCTCCAGCCTTAAAAACGACCAAAGGCGCAACGACCCATCCATCTCTGACGACTGGATGAAAAATTGCCAAATTTGATGAGATAAAAGCATACTGCTCTGGCACCGGATCGTTTGATGCGAGCCCCGCGTTGACCCACTGAGACATAGGGGCAATATCTGCAATCCAGCGAGGCAAGAACCCGCTGCAGGATGCTTTGGCAAAGCAAGCAAGCGCCTTTGGATCAATTTGTTTTTTCTCCCCAGCAAAAGCCAATTCCCTAAAAGGTTGGAACCGATCGTCTTCATACCAAGGGTCTGAATTTTGAGTCCGACGACTGTTTTTGGCGTCTGCAAGGGCCATTGAAGGCAGCAACGATTCATAGTGCTTATCTCTGTAATAAAGTTTTTGACCATGTTCGATCGCTTGCATGATGTACCAAATTGGGAGTTTGCCAAACCGATCTCTCTCGAATTCAGGGCACCCTGGCCAATACCATTTTGTCTGCCAATACAGCGACGCTATATCCTGCTCAGGATTAGGATCGCCGTATATTATTTTTTTGCGATCGCTTCAGCTGTCTCCTTCTCGGGCTTATCTTCTTCCGGCTCTGTTTCAGTTTTCAAATTCCCATAGGTGAATTCGTCATAGGCTGGTCCTTCAAGAGGGTTTACTCGTTTAATAAATCGACTGACAGTTCCAGCTATTTCAGCCCGACAAAAAATATCAATTTGATCCGCAATAGAAACCTTTAGCTTCTCCCCGTCCATTGCATATTCAGTTTTCCAATCCCTAGGGTTCCACTTGAACTCCTTGTCGAGCCCAGACACTTTATAAGAACCCGCTGGAACTCGATTTAGAACAACGTGAATTCTTGCTGATCGTTCCCAAGCATTGGCATCTACAGTCAAAAGCTCATTGAACCGATCAAATTCTTTTGAGCAATGCATTATAAAGTAGCCTTTGTAATCAGCAAGAGGATTGTCCGATCCTTCTCTATACTCTTGTAATGCTTGAGCGATTTTGACCGGATCATTTCCATTTAATGGCGCAACTATATTGGCAATTTCCTTTATTGCATCAACAATGGCCTGCTCACCGTGCTCTTTTGAGACAGATTTTATTAGCTCTCTTTCTGGCAAGGATAGCCCGCCCATGACGCGAATTGGCAAAGGCAATTTATTCCCAAATTCATCTGCAATATAAA
>JAGVDA010000551.1 GCA_020058975.1 Thermosynechococcus sp. WC_1
GAATTCATTCATCCTACAGCAATTAAAACAAACATTTTCTAGGTATTAACAATGAAATACAACCGATTTATTGGCCTACTAACGCTCACTGGCTGCTGTACTACTTTGATGCTTGCAGCCGCATCATTCGTTTCAGCATCAGAACAAATATCCACAAAATCAGAAAAACAAACTGTTCCAGCTTTAAAAGTTTCTCAACGTTCTGCGTCAAATAAAACCAATTCTGCAAAAAGCTTAGGCGTCATTCCAGCAATTGACCTAGCTAAAACGCCTCAGCTACTGTCTCAGCAAACCATTGACCAAACGAACCCAACACCAGTCGTTGACCCAGCGAGTCCACCTGCCATTACAGTTCCAATTGACTCGGCTCCAGCAGTCGATCCAGCCAATCCATCGCCAGTTACCGAACCAGCCCCATCGCCTACGGCTCCATCCTCAACAGAACCTCAGTTTCCAAGTGCAGAACAGGTTAAGCCAAATCCAAGCACAATCGATCCAGGTCGTAGAACACGCTCTGGATCTAGCTATGTGGGTGTTGGCGCAAACGTAGGTGGGTTTGGCAATACATCTGTCGGCAGTCCTGGCTTGATGCTGTATAGCAAAGTTGGACTTACACGCTACTTTTCGGTACGGCCTGCCGTGGTCACAGATTTCTCCAATGATGCAACATTTATTCTGCCCGCCACCTTTGATTTAGCGCCAATCCGACTCGGTTCTGTAGGCAGTAACGCAATTTCTGTTGCGCCTTACATCGGCGGCGGCGCAACCGTTACCACCGATGGAGATGCGAGAGCGCTATTGACGGGTGGCGTTGACGTGCCCATTAATTCTCGGTTTACGGCAACGCTTGGCATCAATACAACCTTTGGAGATGATGTAGATCTCGGCGGATTTATTGGCGTGGGCTACAATTTTTGAGGAGATTGATTAGTCGAAAGGCTTTTGGCTCTCTCTTGCCCAAATATAGAGCTACGGTGTACACATAAGTCTGAAAGTTCCTCTTCTGCAAAGGTTTTGCCATCAGCCGATTCATCAATCCCCTCTCGGGAGGGGCAGGGGTGGGTTAGTCATGGCGCTACTGACGCCCCCCCGCCCAATGGGCACCCCTCCCAGGAGGGGATTTTTCTTAGGCTTGTGTGTACACCGTAGCCATAATAGAGATGTTGAACCTTGAGCTACGCCATTGATTTTGGAACCAGCAATACCGTTATTGCTCGATGGAACCCCATCACTAAAAAAGCTGAAACCCTATCATTGCCAGGAATTAGCCTTAAGCAAGGCCAAAATCCAGACCTGATTCCGAGTGTGCTTTATGTCGAAAATGCCCCTCAGAATCAGGTTTTGGTAGGTCAACAGGTACGCGATCGCGGTCTTGATATCCAGAGCGATCCTCGTTTTTTCAGGGGCTTTAAGCGGGGCATTGGTACCTCGGTTCAGGGCTTTTTACCAGAAATAGACGGACAGCTCATTCAGTTTGAGCAGGTAGGACAATGGTTTTTGTCGAGTTTACTCGCTCAGCTTAAGGCGAGCTACGCCGATGCTAGCGATGCCTTAGTATTAACCGTACCCGTCGATAGTTTTGAACCCTATCGGCAGTGGCTGGGTCAAGTGTGCCAGAACCTTCAGGTAGAGCAGGTGCGCATCCTCGACGAACCTACGGCTGCTGCCCTAGGCTACGGTAAAGCCGACGCAGACGTATTGCTAGTAGTAGATTTTGGCGGCGGCACCCTAGATTTGGCGCTGGTGCAGCTTGAGCATAGTCGCATCGCTCAAGCAAAACCCACAGGCTTCATCCTCAAGTGGGGCGACAAAAATATGGCGGAAGAGTCTTCTCAACGATCTAAAACCGCACGGGTTTTGGCAAAAGCAGGACAAAGCCTAGGGGGGACGGATTTAGATCAGTGGCTGTTAGACCACTTTGCTAAAGCTCAAAACTTGCCTAAAACGCCACTGACTCAGCGCCTCGCAGAACGGCTCAAAATTCAGCTTTCGCTTCAGACGAAAGCAACAGAAGTTTATTTCAATGAAGAAACGTTTGAGAGCTATGAGCTGTCCTTAGACCGAGCCGAATTTGAAGCCATTCTAACGGAGCGTAAGTTCTTTGAGCGTCTCGACGACAGCATGACGCAGGTGCTTCAGCAGGCCAGACGCCAAGGCATTACGGCAGAAAATATTGATGCGGTGCTGTTGGTGGGCGGCACCAGCTTTATTCCTGCGGTGCAGACTTGGGTTCAGCAGTATTTTGACGCGGCTAAAATTTCGAGCAGTAAGCCCTTTGAGGCGATCGCCCAGGGTGCGCTACAAATTTTACAGGGCACGGACGTTAAAGACTTTCTTTATCACAGCTATGGCATCCGCTACTGGGATCGTCGCCTCAATGCCCACAACTGGCATACCCTCATCCAAACAGGTCAGCCCTACCCAATGGGCGAACCTGTGGAGCTGATTTTAGGCGCTTCTGCGGAAGGACAGCCCAGCATTGAGCTAATTATTGGGGAGCTGGGTCAAGCAGCAGGCGGTACAGAGGTTTATTTTGATGGCGATCGCCTCATTACCCGCGCCCTTTCTACTAATCAGGGTCAAATCCAGCCACTTAACGATCGCGAGGGTGCCCGCAGTATTGCCAAGCTAGATCCGCCAGGGTTTCCGGGCAGCGATCGCATTAAAGTGCAATTTCGCGTCGATGAAGGGCGATCGTTACGCATTACCGTAGAAGATCTTCTGACGCAAGAGACGCTGTTGACCGATCAAGTGGTTACTCAACTTAGCTAACGAGAAGTGACCGTTCAGAATATTCTGTACCATTAATGAGTGGGCATTAGCTGCCCTTAAGATTTGATTCTGGACGAGGAATGTCTATGAATACCGTCATTTCTCCTAATCATGCTCAACTCGATCCGGGTACTGTGGTGCGGATGTTGGGGTCTTGGCAAGACTACTGTAGACTATGCGACAGCCGAGGGGATTCCTCCATTCCGCGCCTTAAATTCCGTGATGGAGAAATTCTGCTGATGTCCCCAATGCCTAAGCATGGTTGTGAAGCCAATATTTTGGCAGATATTGTGAAAGTTCTGCTTGATGCAGAAAATCGTAACTATGAGGCGTTTACGCCCATCACAATGAAGTTGCCAAAGCGAGCAGGCATTGAGCCAGATTACTGTTTTTATATTAATAACTGGCAGGCAGCAGTAGGACGCGATCGTCTTGATTGGGAGGTTGACCCTCCGCCAGATTTGGTAATTGAAATTGACGTGACCAGCTACACAGATGCGAAAGATTACGCAATATTTAGAGTGCCAGAAGTATGGTTATTTAAGCGCAATAATTTAGTCATTCATGGGCTTGTCGGTGAAGAGTACCAGCAGCAAGAGTCTAGTCGCTATTTTTCTGGTTTAGATTTACAGGCACTGGTAGAAGCGTGTTTAACCGAAGCAAATGAGAGTGGAGCAGGGGTTGCAATGCGATCGTTAAGGGAGCGATTGCGACAGCAGTTGAATTAGAATCTTGTCAGGAATTTGAAAATAAGTTTTCTGAATATCGAGAGTGGTGTAAGGGACGCTTTTTTGTCCTTGTCGGCTGGTTCAATAGAGTGAACAAAATTTGCCCATCGCCGCTCAATTGCTGCCTGCCAATCATCCAGCACCTGCAACGTATTGGTTTGCGAACTAGCAAACTCCTCACTGAACTGGGCTTGAAGGTATTCTTTAACTCTTTCAGCCTGTGGACTAAGCCGCTGAAGCATTCGGAACACAGGATTTTTGGATGTCGTAAGCACCGCCGGAAACACATCCACCCCCAGCGCCTGAGTGCGCGTACACCAATAGCACTGCCCATAAGAAACACTGAAAACGTGAGTGTTTACCTTACGGCAGCGCTTTAGATCGGCGATCGCCACCTTAAACGCCTGCACCCATTGAGAAGCCGTTGGGCGCAATGAAGGGTTAAGGTGCCCATCATTGAAGCAGCGTAGAAAACAATCTTGTAAAATCGGATGCACAATGGTGAGCGGCACCGTCAATCGACTAGCCTCAATGGGGCTACGGGCTGCATAGGGCCACGATCCTTGGCGCACTAACTCATTGGGATCTGGGGAATCCCCTATTCCCGTCCATTTTCCCTTAAACGGATGGTCGCCAAAGAGCAGCAAGTAGCAAATGACGCCCAAGCGAAAGCGATCATGCACTTCAGTCTGCTCAAGGGTCGCCAGGTCTTGATCCATTAACTCCGCAGGCGTAAACCCTTCAGAACCCACCGGACAGCGATAAAGCTGACCCGTTTTAGGGTCGCGAACTTGAAACGAATCCGTATCAATAATGGAAGGCAGGGCACCATCATCCACCAAAATATTTTGGGGCTTCAGGTCGCCCAACACATACCCTGCACGATGAATTGCCCACACCAATGAGGCAATATTCATCGCCGTGGCATGAAGATACAGCCAGTTAAATTCAGGGCGCACAGTCTGCCGCCGCTGAGGATTGTAAACCTCTAGGAGATCGATCGCCTTAGCCACCTCAGGCATTAAAAAACCGATGGGTGTCCCTGTCTGATCTTGGAGCAATGCGGTAGGCCAAGCAAAAGAAATATGGTTGATGTGAGCATTAGGATCTTTGGGCGGGTGCGCAATCATTACCTCCAATTTTTGAATGCGTTCTGGACGCGGCGTGTAATAGACCTTTGCCAGAGATCCGGTCTGATTAGTGCGCCAAATTTCTCCTTCCCCGCTGCTGGCAAGTTGCTCTGTCAAGACAATGGACTGTCCTGTACTCGTACAGCTTAGAAAATGAGGGCTTTCAACCTGCATTGATTTCAACCTGCCTTGAATTGAAAAAATTGTAGATTAGATTTCACGCTTGATTGGTTTCAAAGCGGCAAAGCAGAAGCGTTTTGTCATCATCTGTTTGCTTATTTAAATACTCAGACTCCAGAAACTTCATGATGTAATCATCATTTTGTTCGGGTATCGGCGTTTCGTTTAGATATTCTTCTAGGGGTTTGAAAAACTCTGGATAAGGTTCCCATTGAGGGAGCCTCATTGCCAGTCGTTCAAAGGCATCCGTTGCGGCACAGATAAATTGAGGCGTTTCTGAAATCACCTTAGTCTGAAGGTCACTGTGGGCATTCGATGAGGTTACAAAGGTGGTCTGGTTCACAAATTCGCCCTTGTCTGGGGTAAATATCAGCTCATACGCCTGGGAAGGGGTACTAATCACCATAAATCCATCCCCAATTTGCATAGCGGCAAACCAGTAAGGGGTCGCAACAAATGCTAAAAGCGTACAGGCTAGGGTTTCGAGTTCATAGCCATTTTGGATGGCCTGCTGCTGTAGCTCATTTCTAACTGCCGTTAAGGTGCGCTCAAACAATCGCTGAGTCTGTGATTGAGACGGAGGCTGCACTACAGTAGGCCATTTGGGATTTTGCGTGGGCTGCAACCAGGTTTCTAAATGAGAAAAGTAATCTAAGCTGCTTTTGACCGCGATGGCTGCACCAATATCGCTATGGGATGCACTGCCAGCCCCATCTGCGATCGCCCCAACTACCACATCCCCAAAGCAACGGTGCCCCCCTGCATCTTGGCAAGGCAGGTTATGCCGTTGATGACGTGTCCCGATTACAGAACGACTGAGCGATCGCCAACCCATATAAAATCCCCCAAGACTTAACTAAACTAACTCACCTGTCCCCAGCCTACGGGTGGTAGCTCCACAGCCTCACCCACCCTGCCGCTAGAAACCCGCTTCATGGACTTACTCAGCCACACAAACAATGACTGAAAGTCTAGCCCATTCAGCAAAACTGGGGGGCGATCGGCAGGTGCAATTTGAGACAGCGTCTTAAGATCCGCCCCTTCCACCGCCACCGAGAAAAAACAGAACTTGCGATCCGCCTCCCCTTGCTTAATTCGGGCAGCAGCATCTTGCCACGGATCCGTCGGCGCACCATCCGTAATCATAAAAATCCAGGGACGATAATACTGGATGCCGTTTTCTTGATAAACCGCCTTACGAGTCTTGAGGAGATCTAAGGCATACTCAATCGCCTCTCCCATCGGCGTAACGCCATCTGCGACTAAGGTAGGCGGCGTGAATTGGTCAATGGTGACAAAATCTTGCACCAGCTTTACAGGGCCAAAGGTAATCAGCGCCACCTCCACGCTTAAAGCGGCTTTAGTATCTGCCTGAATATTTTCTTTGAACAGGTTTACGCCTTGGTTAAGAGCGTTCATTGCATCCCCAATCATTGAGCCGGAGGTATCCAGCAGCAAAATAACAGGGCAGCGGTTCTCAGGATTTTGGACAAACTCTGGAAATCCTACAGGCATCTCACCCTCCCAACCAATCTAAAAATTCTCCTGAATTCTACAGCCAACGGTTTAACTCGATACAGCCAAACCCCAGAAATTTAGAATCTAAACGCCCTTTCATTGCGCGCAGCTTTGAACAAAAATGGAGTGCTTCCCTTTCAAACCTGATTTTTATCGCAATGACCCGCCAAAAATACAGCAGTAAAACTTAACACAATATCTGCACAAAACTTCCTGCTGGCGTGTCACAGCACTCTGATAGACTTATACATTGATACGTAAGATACAAAAACGGCGCAACATCGGCATCTGGGAGGATTTACTGCGTGGATAATGTCATCGGTTTAGAGATTATTGAAGTTGTAGAACAAGCAGCGATCGCCTCAGCACGCCTCATGGGGAAAGGCGACAAAAATGAAGCAGATCATGTTGCGGTAGAAGCCATGCGGGAACGCATGAACAAAATCCACATGCGGGGTCGCATTGTCATCGGCGAAGGCGAACGGGATGACGCTCCCATGCTCTACATCGGTGAAGAAGTGGGTATCTGTACCCAGCCGAATGCGGATCAAATTTGCAGCCTAGAAGAGCTGGTCGAAATTGACATTGCCGTTGACCCCTGCGAAGGTACCAACCTCGTGGCCTACGGTCAAAATGGCTCTATGGCTGTGTTGGCAATTTCAGAAAAAGGCGGACTGTTTGCCGCACCTGACTTTTACATGAAGAAACTCGCAGCCCCTCCTGCTGCAAAGGGCAAAGTAGACATTAATAAGTCTGCCACCGAAAACCTCAAGATTTTGTCTGAGTGCCTCGATCGCTCCATTGAAGACCTCGTTGTTGTGGTCATGAAGCGTGAGCGTCATACTGACCTCATCAAAGAAATTCGTGAAGCAGGCGCACGGGTTGCGCTGATCTCTGATGGAGATGTCTCGGCTGCAATTTCTTGTGCGTTCTCTGGAACCAACATCCATGCGCTGATGGGCATTGGTGCTGCACCAGAAGGCGTTATTTCTGCCGCTGCCATGCGGGCATTGGGTGGTCACTTCCAAGGGCAGTTGATTTACGATCCTGAAATCGTCAAGACTGGCCTGATTGGTGAAAGCAAAGAAAGCAACCTAGAGCGTCTTGCCAGCATGAACATCAACGACCCTGATAAGGTCTACGATGCCCATGAACTTGCCTGTGGAGAAACGGTTCTCTTTGCAGCCTGCGGTATTACCACAGGTACCCTCATGAAGGGTGTGCGGTTCTTTGCGGGTGGTGCGAGAACTCAGTCTCTGGTTATTTCTACTCAGTCCAACACCGCTCGGTTTGTCGATACCATTCACCGCTTTGACTCCAAGCCTCGTTCACTTCAATTGAACTAATTGTTGGTTGGAGTTCTGATCTTTGTAGGGGCGCAAGATATGTGCGCCCCTACAATGTGTATATTTTTTGATTCAAACTTTATTTCGCAAATTTTTTTACTTAAAAACCTTTTAATTCCTTTAAGACCGAGATAATAAGAGGGTATAGGACGGGAGGAGTCATGAATATTGCGGTTGTCGGGCTTAGCCACAAGACAGCGCCAGTCGAAATTCGAGAAAAGCTGAGTGTACCAGATGACGCTAAAGAAAAGGCGATCGCACAGCTTAAGGGCTACCCCCATCTAGAAGAAGTTGCAATTCTTAGCACCTGCAACCGTTTAGAAATTTATGTTGTCGCCAAAGAAACCGAGAATGGGGTGCGTGAGCTAACCCAGTTTTTGGCAGAGTGGAGTAAGCTACCGCTTTCAGAATTACGGAGTCATTTATTTGTGCTGCTTCATCAAGATGCGGTGATGCATCTGATGCGTGTGGCTTCTGGGTTAGACAGTTTGGTCTTGGGCGAAGGGCAGATTTTGTCCCAAGTCAAACACACCCATAAAATTGCGCAGCAGTATGCGGGTGCGGGTCCAATTCTCAATCGTCTCTTTAAGCAGGCGTTATCCGCAGGGAAGCGGGTACGAACTGAAACCAGCATTGGAACTGGAGCGGTTTCTATTAGCTCTGCGGCGGTGGAGTTGGCTCAACTTAAGATTAATGACTGGGCAGATTGCCGCGTGGCAATTTTGGGAGCGGGTAAGATGTCGCGGTTGCTAGTGCAGCATTTGATTAGTAAGGGTGCAAATCAGATTACGATTTTGAATCGATCGTTACAGCGATCGCAGGAGTTGGCCAATCAGTTCAAAGAGACAACCCTAACGCTGTGCCATCTTTCTGAAATGGAGTCTGTACTGGCCTGCTCAGATCTCGTTTTTACCAGCACGTCTGCAACCGAGCCAATTTTAGACCGCGCTTTGCTAGAGCCAATTGTCTGCAATCGCGGCACGATGATGATTGTCGATATTGCCGTACCGCGTAATGTCCACTCTAATGTCAATGAGTTGATTGAGGTAAAAGCCTTTAACGTCGATGACCTTAAGGCTGTGGTTGCTCAAAACCAAGAGAGCCGCCGCCAAATGGCGATGGAGGCCGAAACGCTTTTAGAAGAGGAATTGGAAGCGTTTGACGTATGGTGGCGATCGCTAGAAACGGTGCCCACTATCAGCAGTCTACGCGCCAAAATTGAAACCATTCGAGAGCAGGAGCTAGAGAAGGCGCTGTCTCGGTTGGGCACTGAGTTTGCCGATAAGCACCAAGAGGTGATTGAGGCGCTGACGCGGGGCATTGTCAATAAAATTTTGCATGACCCAATGGTGCAGCTTCGGGCGCAGCAAGATATCGAGGCACGGCAACGGGCAATGCAGTCGCTTCAGATGCTGTTTAATTTAAATCCTGCGCCAAGTCAAAGTCAGCACTAAGTATACAACTGGTTGCAGGTTTTCCCAGTAGGGTGAATTTGTCTGACAGCCTTAATATCCTTGCCATTCCATCGATCAAGCCAAAAGGTTAATTAAATTGTCCAGGGCAAGGAGGTTTAACTCCAAAGCCAATGGCTCTATCGCTAGCGTTAAATTCTTGGGCTAATGCTAACGCTGCCGCGCGACCTACATCAGTCTCAAAGGCAGAAGAAAAGACCACTTTTACTTCATGAGTACTAAGGAAATCTCTAAGTGCTTGGGGGTATCCGGCGATCGCCACTTTAACCACCATCACCCCACGCCACCCCCGCGCATGACAATGCCTGAGCTGAGCCACTGTCGCCACAGATTCATCTAGGGCAAGCGGGGTTTTATAGAATTGCGCGAGCTGTAGCATTGCTTCAAATTGGTTGGGTGGGAGCGGCTGCTCTAGATATTCGATGGTGATGTGGGAAATGCGATCGCAGTTTTCTAACCACTTCTGTGTCTGTTCTAACGTCAACCCGCCGTTTGCATCTAGGCGTAGTATTGCTGCTTCGGGTAATGCTGCCGCTAGGTGTTGAAACAGCTCTAGCTCTTGGGGAACCTCTAAAACTCCAATTTTCCACTTAAAGGTGCGATGCCCTTTGGCCCAGAGACTAGGCCAAGCCGATAGTGCAGCTTCCCCCGCAGGCAGTAGAGCGCTAATTTGACAAGGTTTATAGTCTATAGCCGATGGCGGCTTAAAGAGCGATTCCCAGGCGCTGCCGAACCCAAACTGACAGGCTGGCAGAGTGTTGGGGACGCAAAGAATGTTTGTTTCTGTGAGCGGGTCTGGAAGGCTTTTACAAAAGGCGATCGCCGCTGCCAATGTCTCTGTGCCAAACCAAGGAATGGGCGCAATCTCTCCCCAACCCGTCACACCATCCTCCCGCTGAATCCCTATGATGAGTCCTTCTCGGACTTTCCATAGCCCATGATGGGTTTGAAGCGGCTGCTCAAATTCCCACTCATAGGGCTTGAGTAGCAAGCGATAGCCGCTCACAGCAGCAAAAAGCCAAGCCCCAGCAGTAGCCCACTCCAGAAGTGCAGCGCCACGGCAATAAATTTGCAGTTGTTGACGCGCTGCGGCTGGTCATGGTGTTGCCCCACAAACCGACATAGCTTGATGGCAAACGGTAGACTACCCAAGGTGAGGAGGGAACCTACGGGCATGAACCCTAAAATTACGGATAGCACAACGGAACCATAGGCAGCGCAACACAGCCACGGCAGCAGCGCCGCACCGCGCTTTGTGCCCAGACGAACGATGGGCGATCGCTTCCCTGCCGCAATATCATCTTCGACCTGATGAAAGTGGGAGCAAAATAAAATGATGCTGGTGATGATGCCCAAAAATACTGAAGTACACAAAACGGTTGCTGACCAGCTTTTAGTTTGGCTATAGTAAACTGCCGAGAGTGCTAGCGGGCCATAGGCAAAAAAGCATAGAAATTCGCCTAAGCCTTTATAGCCCAGTCGAAACGGTGGGCCTTGGTAGAGATAGCCCAAAAAGCAGCACAGCAGCACCAGCCCTAGTACCGTGAAGTCTTGCTGAAGGAGGGCGATCGCCACAATGCCCAGTACGCCCATTGCCAGTAACCCATTGCCAATCCAAAACATGAGGGGGCGATTGCCCGTCAGGTTGACGAGGGAGTGGTGCTTATTTTGATCAATTCCGGTTTCGGCGTCGTAGACATCGTTGCTGACGTTACTCCAGGCCACAATGCTGATGGCAGAAAGCAAAAACGTTGAGGCAATCCAGACGCTGATGTGATTTTGGGTCGATTGGGCGATGGCCGTGCCGACCCAAATGGGCACTACTGCCACGCTATACATCGGCGGCTTAATGGCAGCTAGCCATAGCTTACGCCTAGACAAAGGGATTGCTTCAGTCGTTATGCTGCTCAAGCGGATTGTTCTGCACAAGGTTGGGCGTTTTTATTTTATGACGCTATGTCACCGCCCATGAGGGGGTTGCAGCAGTTCGTCACATAAGGGAGCCAAATCCCAACATCGGTGGAGGAGTTGAGTTCGGCTTCGCTCACCCAACTTAGACTTCTTGAAAGTGGAAAGTTCAGATTGCGATATTTAGTGTTGGATGAAATCTAAAAAAGCTTAAGCCACGACCCATTCATTCTTTCAATGTTTCTCAAGCTATATTTATACATGTCGCTATTGCCTTGCTCAAGAAAAAGATCGGCTGCTTTTCGGAAATCTGAGATCGCTCCTTCTTTGTCACCCATTTGTTTGCGGATAGCACCTCTCAAGTTGTATGTCTGTGCAAACGAAGGTCTAACTTGTATACCTTTATTAGCGTCTTCTAAAGCACCCTGAAAGTCCCTACGATGAAAGCGGGCATTCCCTCGATTCACATAGGCTTCAGGTCGATTTGGATTCACACGGATAGCTTGGGAACCATATTCTATTGCTGCCTGATAATCTTTTCCCTCACTCGAGATATACCCCAATCCCGCATAAGCATGATAGTTATTTTCATTGATTCTTAGAGATATCTTGAAATCCTCGACCGCTTCTTTTTTATCATTGAGCTGTAAACGGATAAAGCCACGGTTAGAATAGGCTTTGGCATCACCTGTATCAAGGCTAATGGCTTGGTTTGCGTCTTCAAGTGCCTCTTGCTTTTCTCCTAGGTAAAATCGGTTACTTCGGTTGTAGTACGAGACTGCATCTTTAGGGTTTATACGAATGGCCTGATCAAAGTCTTGAATTGCCTCTC
>JAGVDA010000062.1 GCA_020058975.1 Thermosynechococcus sp. WC_1
ATCGCTAAGCAATGGTAATTTTGCAGTGGGTGATATCGTAAGTTACTTTCTGGCAGCAGGGGCGAGTATTGGTTTTGTGGATAAGATGCCAAGCGGTTAAGCCATAGAGGTCCAGATAGTCCATTTGATGTAGCTGATTTTGAAGATGAAGAATCAGAAGACATGGAAGATTTAGATAGAGATGCTGTAGGTTACATAAGCAAAGCTGTTCTTGATGGAACTGGAGTATTAGAGTCATCTGAGTTTTCCCAACTACATAGTAAGGGATTCTTTATCTCTAGGATTGTTTGGATAGCAGTTGATCGACATTTAACAAACGATAAACGCATCGAACTAGAGGCGGAATTTGGCAATCCTGTCATGTGCCAAGAATTTAAATATGTCTGCAAAGGGTTCTTTGAGCGTAAAGAAGATGGGAGCTTTAACATTACCAGAAAGCCCTTTAATAGTCAGGAAGACAAAGAAATGATGACTTTACTTGAGAAAGCATCAAGAGCGGCATTCAAGGAGGTTCTTGAAAAATATGGTGAGTCTCAAAAATGACTAAATATCAGTGGCTTTATGCCGATTGGCTTATTCCCCTAAATACTATACGCTCAACGATGTTGTCTTATCAGTTTACCGAGGAAGGGGGAGAAGGTTTTCTCTTATCTCGCGTTGGGGAAACATTTATTGAAGGTAAATTCATAAAAAAAAATGAATATGTAGTATTTCGAGAGATGCCATTGGGAGGACATAAAGAAGTTCAAAAACTAGATTATAGTATTTTAGCATTTCGCCTAAGTCACGACAAAAAGATGGGACTTGAAATAATTAATCCACCAATAACTATAAGACCCTTTATTTCTAAAATGAGTGAAATGATAGGCTTGGGGATGATAGTATCCGAACAATCTATTGACCCTTTGCTGTGGGTAAAAGAGATAGAAAAAAAAACTGATAAGATTTGGATAACCGAGATGCAAGGCACAGGGATCAGAGTGTCAAACTCCTCAGTCGCAAAGTTTTTGATTTGCGGAGAATTAGATGTAAGAGAGGATTTTAAAAACTTTATTCAAGGTAAGAAATACTCTTTAAAGGGAGTGAAGCTAAAAGTAAGAAAAACAGGTATTTGTGAAGAAGATTTCACAGTGGAGCTAAAGGACACTGGCTCAGCTAGGTTCTTTAACAATAATCATACTTTTCTATACGAGATCGTTAGAGATGGGTTTGTATCTTTGCAGCGTAATAGAATATGAAAATGTCGAGGAGGTTTTTAGTTCTCTGAAGTGATTTATGAGATGTGCTAGTTTCATGAAAATCAAGCGATCTCGTAATCGGTATACTGCCGCGCCGACGGCAGTATGAAACGCTAACACAATATCCTGCTGATCAACTTGGGGGGATTGGAGCGAAGCTGTCACCAGGTGCAATAAGAAAAAAACTGAGCCTGAAACAACGTGATTACGTTCAAGATTATTCAAAATTTCGAGAATTCTTGAAAATTTCGCAAAAAATAGCCCAGGTTGAAAGCCTTGTTCTATATAGCTCTTAGGAGTTATTGCACTTGGTGACAGCTTCGCTTCAACTAGGCCAACCAGGGCATCCACCTGAAACCCTTCTAGATTCTGGCTCTCGGCGGCGGCGGGTCTAGGCACCGATACCGCCATCATCGGATTATCCACGACATACCCAGCCAACTTGAGCCAAGCGTAAAAACTCTTGAGACTGCTCAAGGCCAGCGCTATAGAATTAGGCTTAAGCTGACGCTCCTGCTCTAGATGCAGCTTGTAGCGCCGCACATCGTTCAAATGGATCGTTTGCCAGTCTTTATCAACCCAGTCCGAAAACCATAGCAACTGCTGCGCGTAGGTCTTCCTGGTTTTAGGTGCGAGATCCTTTAGGTCTAAAAACTGCTCAATGCGCTGCTGCCTGAGATTCCCAACGACAGCCATAGCAGGCGCTTCAGCTTTCGCACTTTCTGGCCATACCATCACTAACGTCACGGGCGGCACCCCGATCTGGTTTGATTCGACTGCGCCAAAAAGTCCTTTCGATTTCGGACAGAGATTCTTCTTTATGATTCATATTGCGTCTCTCTTCTAGCTTTATTAAAGGTAATCCATTGCCGTCTTCCCGCCATGCTCACGAACGTAGGCGAGGAATTGGGATGTCATATCCCCTTGATCAAAGAATGACGAAAAGGGGATAGAGGTCAGCTCCTGAATGTAGTCATGAACCCAGTTGCAGTTTACTGCTTGCCCATTCAGATCATAGCTACCATCCAAGGGCAAAAAGACTCTCCCTGACTCAATAGCAGGTGATTCATTGCTCAATCGAATCACTTTATCAACAGGTGGTGGTTCAATGGCAATCACTGGAATATTGGTGTCCTCCTTCAGATACTGAATTAGGTCAATTCCAGAAGCCTTGTCCTCAATTAAGAATGCTGTTGACTTCCATTTAGCATGTAGGTTGATAGCCCGCCGCCGTCGCTGTGGGGCATTGATGCGTTCTCTCACCACTTCTACTAAGTAATAACCACTGGCAGTCACAAACCATACGCCAAAGACTGTGTAAGCTGCAAGGTCAGAAACTTTATTCGCTGTGTCAGCACTAATGATGATGCGATCAGGCTTTGGTGCTGCCCTGAATGGCTTAAACCATTCCTCTTGGATGATATTGCCCGATTGTGGCTTGGGCGATTGCTGAAACAGGGCATCGAAAAAATATGACCCAATCTTTTTGGCGATTCGCTTCAGCTTCTCCAACGGTCTACGCTCTGGGCAAAGTGCTTCCCCAGTCGCTCTCCAGTCAGGCTCTAAGGTGCATGTCTCAGGAATTCGGTAAGAAGTCTCACTTTTGATGGCTTCCATAGAAACGACATGCCATCTCTCATGGGAGTCTGCGTCTTCATCCATTTCTTGCTTCAGCAGCCATCCAGCCAGATCATCGTCGTGCCATCTGGTCATAATGACGACTATCGCCCCGTTAGGGTCTGTCTCCGACCACGGCTCCTCACGGGTATAGAATGTGGACTCATACCACTCTTTCTGTTTATCGCGGATGGTCTGAGATGCGGCTTGTTCAGCGTTCTTGAGCGGGTCATCTATGATGCCTAGCATGAATCCCTTCCCCGTCAATGGGCCACCAACCCCAGAAGCAAACAGCCCCCCACCTTCTTGTACTGCCCACTGCTTTACGGCATCGGTATCATCTCGGCATACCCCACCAGATTCTTTATATAGGTCACGAGCAAGCCGACTGTGAGTATAGGCAAGGTCAGCAGCGTAGGAGCTGATTGAAGTCCACCACCGAGGATAACGGCTCAGGAAATAGGCAGGGAATAACTGAGTCGCAGTCCGACTTTTTCCGTGGCGAGGGGGCATGAAGATCATCAGTCGTTTGATCTTCCCGTCTGCCACATCCTGAAGCCGATCAATCAACTTGTCACAGTGTTTATAGAATCGGTAGCGAGGATCTACCCTCTTTATGAATTCTCTGAATGTCTCAGGTTTCCCCTTTGGAGCTGGCGCAGACTTAGGAGTCGTCTTCGGAGCCTTCTGAAACTTTGTCTTTATCACTGGCATTGGTGGCCTTCCCACTGCCAGCAGGTCTAAAGACATAAGATCCGTCCTCCATTAGTTCCAACTCACCATAAAGACTCAGGGTTGCTAGAGCAGTATTTAGATCGCTAAATAACCCTAAGTGTGCGCCTAGTTTCTCCAGTGCTTTAACTTTGTCAGAGGCTTTATAGGCTTCAGCAGGGATATTGGCAAACCCAATTTTTGCAAATTCTTTAAGGACTTTATCGGCGGTCACACCAGTTGACTTCTGCCGTTTTATCCTCAACTCTTCTATATATTTCTGCACGTTCACGTTTGTCATTAAACGTGCCGCAATCGATCCAGCCGTCCTAGCACTATACCCAGCTTCCTTTGCCGCCTGGGTTTGATTGCCGCAAATTTCTAATACTTGACAGAATCGCTTCTGTTTTGGGTTGAGGAATTTAGATGCACTCAACTGAGTTTATTCCCTTTTCTAGTCGGCACAAATAAGACTTGATACCCCATTGCCTCAGCTACAATGACCACATTTTTTACCAAGGTGGGGCGATCGCCGCGTTCTATAAATGAGATTGTTCTCTGACAGAGTTTGGTTGCGGCGGCAACTTCCTTTTGTGTCAGCCCTTGATCTTCTCTTATCTTGGCGAGAGTTGCTCCAACTCGTTTCTCAATAGTCATCTTAGCCAATTTAGAACTCCTAAGTTCTAAGAGTTACTTTATTTTTATCACACTTGATACCTTGAGTGTGTTGTAATGGCTCACTGCAATGTCATTTCGAGTCAATTATCTCGAAATTCAAAAACATTCCGATAGCGCTGACGGCGTAATGACCGTTGAGGCGATCGCCCGTCATCCTGGCGTCCTTACCTATTACAAGGCCGATGGCTCCGTTCGTCGTGAGCTAGTTCCATCTGATCTACTTCGCGGATTCGATAGTAACGGTATGCCGCTTGCTGCAAAGTTAGCGGGTATTCCTGTTTCTAACGAGCATCCAAATACCCTATTTAGATCGCTTCCTGCTGATCGCAGAGATGCGCTTAAGAAAGGAGAGGTAGGAGCAGATGGAATTGAGGTCTACAAGGATGGTAGTACCCTGGTTCGCTTTCATGTGACCGACGCTGCCACTCAAGATGACATCCGTTCTGGAAGGAAGGATGGCGTTTCGTTGGGGTATGAAGTTGGTTCAGTAGAGCGCGGCGGGGAATGGCAGGGCAAGCGTTATGACGCAATGCAGTCAATGCCTTTTGAGGCAGATCATCTTGCCGTGGTGAAATATCCACGCGCTGACCAAGCTCGAATCGTTCGGTTTGATTCCGACTCGGAAGACCGAATGGACGATATTGCATGGCAAAAAGTTTGTGATTCTAAAGAGGTTCCAATGGCGACAATCCGGCTTGATAGTGGGGCATCGCATGAAGTGCCTGAGGCGGTTGCGATCGCCTGGGACTCTATGCATCAAGACATGAAAAAGACTAAGAAGCAGATGGAAGAACTCGAAGGCGAGAAGGCTTCCATGAAAGAGGAGATGGACTCCCTTAACGACACGCTCGAATTCATCAATACTCGTGTCGATGAACTTGAATCGGCTGAGCCAGTGATGGATTCAGATGCAGTCACCGCAGTTGTCAAAGACCGTGTTGATGCGTGGATTGATGTTGCTCAAGCCATCGGTCAACCCATCAATTTTGATGCAGGAGGTATCACTTTTGACCCCAATATGGATGCGGCTGATATCCATAAATCTTTAATCTCTGCAAAAGCGCCTGACCTCAAGCTAGATGGAATGAACGCCGACATGGTGAAGGGTCTATATGTCGGTTTATTTAAGACTGATTCTGTCAAGGCGGTTGCTCCCAAGCTAGATGCTGCGACTACCCTTCAGGCTCAGCTACAGGCAGCAGTCCTCGGCGGCGCGTCTCCTCGTAGTGATGCGAAGGCCGCACGTCAGGCAAAAATGGACGCTGATCTGAAGCGTTCTCGTCAACCCATTCACGCAAAAACTGCGTAGGAGCGATAAATGGCAACTCTCAATACAAGTTCTTACGCAGTTCAAGGGCTAGGCGCGGATCAATTTCCGCTCAAGATGGCTCCTGCGCTGCCAGGGCAGGAAGTAAATTCTCGCGCACTAACCGAAGGGTTCACCCGCTATAACACTGGCTCAACCGCAATCCCTTCTATTGGGGATATGACCGTCGCTGGCACCATCGGCACTGCAACCTTCACCCTCACGTTTGTCGTAACCGGATTGGTCGGTGTCGCGACCACTAAGGTCATCACCTATACGGCTACCTCTGGCAATGCTGCTACAGATGTAGCTGCTGCTCTAGTCGCGCGAATTAATGCCGATGAGACGGTTAATGATGTTTTGGTTGCAACAAACGCGGCTGGCGTAATCAGCTTTGTTGCGCGTCGTTTCCGCAAGGTTACTTCGATCACTGGCGCTGCGACGGCATCTGCCACCCTGACGGCATCTAGCACCATCGTCCAAGAATCAACCCCAACCGAAATTCCTTTTGGTTATGTGGTTGGCTCTTACCCCAGCTTTGGCGCTGACCAGTGTTCTGCCATCAGCACGGCAACCAACCTCACGGTTCTGGGATTGGCACGGCATCGCTACTACGATACCGCTGGCTATCCTTACAACCCAAACAAAACAGGTCGTGGATACCCTGCTCAGCAGTTGGTTGATGTCCGCACTAAAGGTTTGTTCTGGGTTCCTGTTGCAGCCGCCGTCACCGCCAATACCGTGCCAGCTTTCCTTAACGCAACAGGCCAGCTTACCACTACTGGCGCAGGCAGCTCTACCGCATTCACCGGAGCGCTGTATAAAACTGCGGCGGCTGCGGGTGGCCTAGCGATTGTGTCCCTCGATCTACCTGCTGGAGTGTAACCATCAATGACTATCCCTATCGGACAAACTGTCTCCGCTCGTTTAGACGAGAACGAACAAATCTTTTTCGCTCGGCAGTTAGAGCAGATTGAAACAACCCTTTACGAAATTGAGTACCCAGACCTTAAAGGTCGAACTCACTTCCCTCTCAACTTTGAGGGTGGTCCAGCAATGCAGTCTTTCACGTATCGCGTGTTTGACCGCACTGGGGTTGCTCAAGCCGGACTCAACTTCCCTCGCGTTGGCATCAAGGCTCAAGAGCGATCCACCATCGTTAAGTCCATCACGGACAGCTACGCCTACAACTTCCAAGAAATCCGCAACGCAAACGCGGTAAACATGAGCTTGGATGATGCTCTTGCGCGGGTGGCGCGACGGGCGATCGCAGAGTACGAAGACGAAGCGATCTACATGGGTAAGCCTGACCTAAATATGCCAGGTGCCTTCACTCACCCTAACTTCCCCATTCAGTTGGCGGGGTTTGCGATTAGTGATGCCAGCACCAGTAAGCAGATCTTGGGAGTGTTCAATAGCCTTTTTAATCAGTTCCCTGTTCTAACAAAAGGCAAGCATCGCGCCACTGTCTGCCTGATGACGATCAAGGACTGGACTTATCTAACCACAACCCCGTGGAATGAAGCCAACTCTTCCAACATCATGATCATGGACATGATTAAGAAAGGGCACCCGCAGGTTGAGTTTGATTGGTGCAACTACTGCACAGGCGCTGGCGACAATGGCGAAGATATCATTTTCGCCTACGAGCGCACCTCAGAGAACATGCAGGTTCGTATCCCTCATGACTTCGAGACGCTTGAGACAGTGGGACCAACTCAAGAATATGAGTATGTCACGGGCTGTCACGAACGCTTTGGCGGTCTTCAAGTTCGCTTTGCCTACGGTTCTATCCTTTACCTGAAATAACCTATGCCTCTCATCGACTACAAGCCTGAAGTTCTGACTCATCCCAATTCCAGTGATAAGCGCGTGGCTCCTTTTGGCGCTGGAGAATTATTCTTTTCAGTCGCAGGGCCACAGGTCATTGATCGAACCCTTTGGAATAACACTCTCAAGTCTGAAGAGTATGGGGAGAAGATGCATGAGTATCTTGACCGTGGCGTTTTCGTGGTTCTGGATAACGATGACCATCCCTCCTTGAAAGATGACAACCCTACCAAGGCTGTTGCCCTGGTCAAGGATTGCTTCGATCTAAAGCTTCTTGAGGCTTGGAGAGAGGATGAGTCTAGACCCACGGTCATTAAAGCGCTTGAGGCAAAAATCAAGGATCTAACCCCTCCCCCATCTAAGAAGGAAGCCTAGCCGATGGGCAGTATTGTCTATAGCGACTTCGTAGCGGTTCCAAAGTTCAAAGGTTTTACTACCTCGAATACGGATGACCAAAACCTCCTAACTCAACTTCTTGATGAGTCTGAGCAGGATGTAAACGAAGAATACTATGGCTCAAAGACCGCCCGCGCCATTATGCTTCTCGCCGCTCACCGTTTCGAGCTATCCCCTGCAACATCTGCGGCGATCGCCTCTAGAGCGACTGGTGGTGCGGCTGCTGCGAAGTCTGCTGCGGCTGGTCAGCTTACTTCGATCAGTGTGTCTCATGGTTCAAATAGTGCTTCCTTTGCTCAGACAATGGGTAAAACCAGAGAGGAGTATTTAGTTCAAACCCTTTGGGGGCAAGAGCTTATAGAAATTCAGCGTACACTTCCTGTTCTAGGAAAGGTTTGGTAAAAATGGCAATCAAAATCTCTCGCCCCGTAGCATCTCCAGTCGTGGAGCAAGAAGTCACCCTCACTGCTGGCGCTCCAATTGTCCTCAATGATCTGGCATGGGTCGTTCCACTGATTCTAGGTGGTGTCGCTCCGGCTCCCGTCGAAGGGGAGAAGGGCAAGCCTAGCCCCATTCATGCCGCTGGTGTACAGATTCAAGCAGGCATCTTTGATGGTGGGGCTTCTGGTTCTGTCCTTCAAATCACAGTATCGAGTCTTGATAGTGTTGGAGCTGCCATCACCTCTGAGGCGCTGCCTCCTAGCACCATTCTGGGTAGCTTCCAGGTCAACCTTGACCAAGTGTTATCCAATGTAAACGTTCCCCGCCCGTAGTCTAGGAGTAGAAAATGGCTGATATTACAAACGGTATTAGAGCGGTCGCCGCCATGTCTTTCGTAGACAATGACACGGGCATTGCGATCGCACTTCAGGCCACAAACCAAGTCGTATTCAACCCTGGCATCACTCAGGAAGTCGTCTATGCTTCAAATGAACTAGGGACTGAAGTTCCCGTTCGTCAAATTAAGAGCCGAGAAGATCCCACCTTTCAGGTGACATTCCCCCGTAAAAACCTAGATGCCTTGAGTCAAGGGTTGAACCGAAAATGGACAAAGGCTGGCTCATCTACTCCAGTTGCCGCTCGGTATATTCGGCAATTCACCCCTACTTCCGCGACTATTGCCGCTGTAACGACAGGGATTGAAGGGTTTGACCTGACGGCTGACCCAGCGGGAGCGAAAGGTTCAGTGAATCTCACCGGAGTTTCTGAAGCTATGACTGTCGCCCCATTTGCTACGCCATCTTTTACGACCAAGGGGTTCGCAGTTGGGGCAGCGGGTGCGCTGAAGTTCTCGACAGACGTGGTGGGCAATCCCGTGGTGCTAGATATTCCCTACACCATCAACGGTCTTTACTACCTTGGGGAGCAGATTTTCTCGAATCTGAGCTTAACCTTCACCCTCATCATGGATGACTTCAAACTCATTCAGATGCGTTTCCCCCGTGCGTCGATCTCTCAGGATAATACGACCATCAACTTTGCTGAGGGTGGCATTCAGGCTACCTATCGAAGCATCTTTGATGGGACTCGCTGTGTTCCTTACGATCTAACCTATCTTGGTCTATCCCGTACCTGCTAATGCGATGCCTTAAGGTTATCTACCCAGATGGGCAACGGGTCTGGGTAGGGGAATGTCCGGCTGAATACCTTCTCGTATTTGGGGAAGCCCTATCTGAACTTTTCCAACTACAGTCTGAAATCGGCGATCCAATGGTCGCCTTTAATGACCCTGCAGTAGTTGGCCTTATGAAGTTTGTCTCTTCCGTCCTCCCAGTCCTCCCGTTTCGGCGGGAGGCTTTTTCTATTGACCCATTCCTATCCCCACTCGATATCGGCACGCTCTCTGAGTTTTTCTATGGCGCTGACTGTCGGGTGGCTCAACTTCATTCTCCAGCGGAAGATGCCACGCCACCGTTAGAACAGGATGACTACACCGTTGAGAACATGCCCATCTTGCCCAGTGGGAATGCGATCGCCGATCTACTCGCACGACTCTCTCGCATTGATAACTCAACCGCCAACGCACAGAAGCTCATGCAAACCTATGACATGGGCACACTGAATGCCCTGGTGCAGCAGGTAGGGGAATTGCAGCGCGACCCGAAAGAACGGTTTGAGGAGTACAAGAAGAAACGGCTAGAAGCCACTGTGCAATACGCTCAGGAGCATGATATGGAACTCTATACTAGAATCATGGGATTAAATACGGGAGAAACGAATGGCAATCAAACCGATCAAAGTTAGAGTCGCAGGTATTGAGTACGAAGTAAGCACCGTCAATGAGCTTGCTATTTTCCCGATGCTGCGGGTATTTGGGACTAACTTGGCTCCAGAGGACACGAAATCAAAAGAGTATAAGAAGTGGCAAGAGAAATTCCTGTCGCGCTTTGCCGACCCCACCAACCAAGCATCTGTCGCCTACTCCCTCCGCACCATCATTCCAGAACTGCCAGAATCAGTGGTGAAGTATGTCCTTTACAAAGAAGAGGGTGGCGATCGCCGTGAAGACTTCGTGCTGAACATTGGGGCAATGGATTTACTGGCCTTAGTGGATGCAATTAGCCCATTGTTGAATGCTCGGGCGGCTGAGTTGGAGGGACGACCTGTAAAGGAGAAGCCTAAGGGGTTTGGTTCATTTGTAGGAGAGCTAAAAGAATTAGAGAAGGCTGACATTAAAAAGCTGAATGCTCACGAACTTTCCGAGCAACGCGCAGCCCTCCAAGCCCAACTTGCCGAACTCGAAACCGTTTCTGAGGGATAACCCCATGACGACTGCCACACTCCAAACCAAGATGACCGATATCGTCGCTCGACTTGATAAGGCGTGTGGCAAGTCGTTTATTGCTGAAGGGCAGATATGTTCTAAGGAAGTGGTAGGGCGATCTACTAAGGGAGAGAACTCATCCCCAACAGCCTTAGCTGTCAATGATAAAACTCTATCTGCGCGTAAGCTTCTGACTGCTGGAGGTTTAATCGCATCTACCGCCCTTCTGGGCGTGTTGACAAAGAGTGGGCATGAGATCCTAACCTCAAAACTACCTGACGATGCAGTGCCACCACCAGAACCCCCAAAGGGTTTATATGACAGTTTTCAGTCTGGAGACTTAATCTATCAGGCCGTTGATTTCGCAGGAACTAAACGGGCGCACTACTCTGTTTATGTTGGCAAGGTGAATGGAGAGCATCGAATTTTTGATGTGTCTACCAAGAAATCATCCAGCGGCAAAACAGAAGGATCTGTCGCCGCAGCTAGACCCATTGATGAAGCTCATTCGACTGGCTCAAGCTTCCAGCCAGCCTCAAGAGTAAGTGAGGATGGGGAGCGTCCATCGGCTGAACAGCTAAATAAGATCATTGACCAACTCAATGGGAAAGACTTTGATTGGTCTGGGTTCAAAACAAATTGCGAGACATTTGCTAGGACGATCACAAATGATTTGCCCGTCTCCACTCAGTCTAAGAATGTGTCTCCATTGACGGCAGAAATTGTCTCAGGGTTAATGAGGGCAGCACTTCCAAAAGGCTACGAAAAACGTGCCATCAAACAGAATGAGGTTGCGAAAATTGTGAAGAAGACTTTGAACCAGGATGCCGCCATGAACCCCAAAGCCCAAGCCGCTCAAATTCTCACACCTATCTTCAACAACCGCCCTGTGACGGTGATGTCGGTGTCTCTCAGTCCCGAGGGGAATCCCGTTGGCGTATTCCGTGGTGAACCGCGCCCAGGTCAGACCCACTACTACACTTTCAATATGGGTCAGAAAGTCACGTTTAAGCGGGTGATGGTGAAGCGGGATGCAATGGATGAAGGTTGTGGCTGTACCGAGTGCGACAAAAAGAAGAAGCGCAAGGGTGAGGCTTTCGAGAAGGTTGATGCTGACCCATGTTGGGAAGGGTTTAAGCAAGTTGGGATGAAGCGCAAGGGGAAGAAGCAGGTGCCCAACTGTGTGCCAGTCGGCGACAAAGTTGATGCACGCCTTGATAAAAAGTGTGGGGCATCTGGTATCCCTGACAATGCGAAGTGTACGAAGGCTGAAGGGGGTGCTACTCCAGACACAATGAGCGAGGCGGAGGCGCAAGCCCACGTCAAGAATAAAATCGAGACACACTATAAAAAGCAAGAGGCTAAAAAAGCCCGATCAAAAGCCGTTCGCAAGCAACTTTTGATTCTGGGAGGCTTGATTGCAACCAATGCCGCCATCCGCATCGCATCGAATATAGCTGTCGAGAAACAGGTAATGCAGCAGCATGGCGTTGACAAAGAAACGGCTCGGAAGTTCAGAAAAGATGTCGCTAAGGCATATCAAAAATATGGGAGTGCAGGAGCCAATGCCTTCTATGAAGCATGGAAGCGAGAGAATGACCCTAAAAGTGCCGGATCTTCAACTGCTAAAGCATCAGTCACTGATCGGAACTGGAATAAAACCCTAGATGTGCCCGCAGATGCGACCCCTGCCCAGGTGAAGGCTGCTTTCCGCAAAAAAGCGAAGGAGACACACCCTGACTACGGTGGATCAGCCGCTGAATTTGCCAAGGTACAGAAGGCTTGGGAGTCAGCTCAAGCCCTCGGCAAGGTCAAACGCGGTGACTCCATTGAGATGGAATGGTTCATCAAGCGAATGGACGCACGAAGTAAGGTGACGGGGTAGATTGGGTACACTAAACCCGCCGCGCTATATCAACCCATGCTCAAATATCTCGCCATTGTCCTGCTGCTGACATCCTGTGCTGCGACTCCTCCGGCTGTTGTGGAAGCACCTTCTGTCACCCCAGAGGTCGTCAGTACGCCTGCCTCGGTACAGAAGCCTGCATCAGCTACCTGCACCAGAAGGTATCAAGCTCTTGACCTGGAGATCTACCAATACTGCGTCTTAGAGGGTATGAGCTACGTCACAGTGGCGAATATCATTGGCAATGCTGGGCATCCTGTCGCATCGGGAGGCGGATCTTCAACTGTGCAATGGAATGGCAGGACGGGAACGATGATGGCAACCTTTGTGGATGATCGGCTTGTTAGCAAAGCGCAGAGTGGACTAGAGCCATGTGTCAGCAATTGCCCATAGAATAGATATGCCTGCAATAGCATTAACTAGGAATCCTAATGGATAGACTTGCAGCCTATGGGTGAAGTGTGTCAAAAGCACAAGTACGATTGAGCAGACAGCAAAAAGCCCTCAACCAATTACGGTTGAGGGCTTTGCATTAGAAATGATCGTAAATCCATTGTCGCTGACGGGGTGTCAGCAGGTCATCATCATCCCCTGGTTCGTCAGGGTCTTCAAATGTTTCCCAATAGGCGGCCTGCGCTTGTTCCATACGGTCAAGCGCATCATCGTATGCGTCGGGCATATTATTCTCCTGTTTTGAGTGAATCCCCTAAGGGAAAACCCGCTCACGGACTCGAACCGTGATGCTGCCAATGCGGGTGGTTGGGCTAAGCTTCTACTGGGTAGGAGAGAGTGTAATCAGCGTGGCAAACTCCATAAGTTTTCCCGTTGATCTTGACCCAGCATCTGCCGCGCCAATCATCCTCTTCTATGTCCCAGTCCTCAGCAATTTTGTCGCCTCGGTTAAAGTCAGCCTCTGGTTGATAACCGCGCCCAGCAGGGACTAAGCGGTTATGCTCAATCATCAATGCGATGTTTGCTTTTAGCATTTCTTTTTCCTCTATGTGGTCTAAACAATTGCCACATCCCTAAAAGGGTTTGGTAGAGGTCGCTGAGAGGCTTATGGCAAGCAGCTTGGGTATCACACCCACCTTATAGGCTTTCTCTCTCGCTCTATTTCATTATACCATTCATGTGTACATGGCGGTAGTGGCAATATTCCCGAAGGAAATGCGAACGCCCCGAATCGAACGGGGTGAACCTCCAGTAGGCGATCGCTATGAAGTTTATGGGTCTAGATGATCGTCAGTTAATTTCTGCATATTCCTAGCGTATCTATCTATGTCTTTGACTGCCTCGCTTAAGTCAATCCTTGAGGCTTTCAACATTAGTTCATGGTTCGCGCTATAAACTGTTCGCAGAATTTGAGCTTTATTCATCATTCACTCCTTCCCCTGTATCGGGAAAATAACTACTTGGCAATGTGTGTGCCCCAAACGCTCCAGCCGCCTCACTTCTCGACGTGCTTCATGGATGTCCCATGTGTCGAGAAGTTCGCTGAAGCTGGTTGCGTCTGGGGTGATTGAGAGAATGGCGATCATTGTCTTGAGAAATGACCGACGATTTGTTTTTTCGCCGTTTGCTCATCCTCTGATAACGAGAACTGCCCATTTCCTTTAGTCTGGCTCCAACTCTGATCCGAGTTTTGCCAAACGTATAGACCCTCGTAGTTCTTGTTCGTTCGGTATTCAGAAACAGGAGTCATTTCATCCTCGAAGTCGATTTTGAAAGACCATCCTGTTTCGTCTGCATGGACTCCTCTAGTGAGGCTTAGAATCTTCATCTTCAATCTCCATTTCTTTACAACATCCGGCGAACCGGAATACCCACCCGCCGAATCGAACGGCGGCACCAAAGGGTGAACCAATGTGGGCGAATCAGTCTATTAAATCCAGATCTGCAAGGTTATCTCTTAGATTGATTGCTAAGGTGTCAGCCTGCTCATCTGTTAATCCAGACTCAGCCATCTGATAAAGATTTATTTCACGGTCTTCGTTGAGCCAGTTCAGATACAAAGTTGCTTCTGCTTCTGTTCCGTGCCTATAAAGGGTTTCGGTGTTATAAGCCGTAAACTCAAATGTGGTTTCCATATTTCTTTCCTGTACGTTAAATCCCCTTTCGAGGAATACCAGCAGGGGGGAGTCGAACCCCCATTCTTCCTTTAGACTGCGGTAGTGACCTTAAACTCAACCTTGAAGCTGCCTATGAAGCGCTTGAACGCCTTCACAACGGCAACGGCTAACTGGTCACAGAATAAACTAATGAGTTGAAGCATGGTCTTGTCCTTGAGTGAAGTATAAGTGCTTTGTGGCTTGCGTCCATACGGGTAGGGCTTACGCCTTTTCGCAGCTCAGGAGCCTCTTAAACTGCTGTTGCCAGCTTCATCATCAACTTAGCTTTCGTATCATTTTTGTGATACTGTACCGCGCGATTGCGGCACTCGCCCCGAAGGAGTCTTAGTTTTTGCTTTGCCTGTATCACCGCTGGCAGCGCGAGGCTTGCGGGGGCGGGTAGATACAGCTTTCGTGGCTTGCGGATGAGAGTGAGCTTCACTTGGAACAGGCTCTTGAAGAGGTTCCACAGTGGCTTGACCACTTGATTGACTGCCCACTTCATCGCTTTCTTGATTAGATTGAACATTGTATTTATCTCGTAATGTTTGTGTGATGTGCTGCTCCAGCTTCTGCTGGTTTGTGGCGATCGCCTGTGTAGTGATGGGCGATTCCTTAGCGGGACACAGCAGCCCCGCGATGACCACAGGTGCGGTCGGTGCTTCCTCCGGAGTGGAGAAGCTATCCACGAAGGTTCGCATTAAGCGACCTGCTTCGACCGTCCAGTAGACGGCCTCCATGCAATAGAATGCCACCAATAATGTGTGGCTGATTGCTGTTGACTTAAAGAAAGCCTTTGCCTCCTCATTGGTCAACTCTCCATAAGCTGCTTTTGCAGCCAATACAATTGGATGTGTCATTGTTTTAATCTCGTAATGTTTTAATTGGCCTACGGGCTTTGTAGTGATGCCCGTTTTGTGGCTATGACATCCATTATACAAGATGTGTACATGGCTGTCAATTGCGATGTAGGGGCGCGACCCCTACAGGCAGTCCTTTAGTCTGCGATCGCATCGAATGGAACGGTATGACACCCATAAGGGCATACCCAGGCGTTGAATCCTCCGTTATCGCAGGTTCGCTGCTTCTTTATCTTGTTCCATAAGATAGTGGTAGAGACGCGACCAGAAGCCTCGTACTCTTTGAATTTTTGAGTGTAGAGTTCATGGTTGAACCCATCGACCTCATCTGCATCCCATTCCGCTGCAATTACGCAGAGGTCATGGAATGGGAGTGCTTTAAGGTTTTCTCTAGCGTTTTCGTAAGCTTCAGGTGTGTGTGACCATTCCCAAGCCATAGTTTTATCTCCAGATTGATAGATAGTGTGTGCCCAGCCAAAACTGGGTTAGTGATGCGTAGCATTTTGGTTGACGGTCAGTGCTGAGTTTGATATTCAGCCCATTGTGTCGGCTGACTGTGCAGCGAATGACAAGTCGCCATCCGGTAAAGTCAAAACCAAATACGAAGCAAAGTAGCCGATCAAATTCGACTACAGATCCTAAAATCTGTCGTTTCATAATCTCTCCTGTGTATAAAATCCGGCGAACCGGAATGCGATACGCGGGGAATCGAACCCCGCCTGTGGCTAACCTGCGATCGCTGGCTGTCTTGTTTCAGACAACCTCATGTACTCACTCATTAGGTCAATGGTGGCTAACTGCCCATAGGCTTGAGCCATCAGAACCCAGAGGATACGCTTTGCCTCATCTGATTGGATTGAGGCTGAGTCGAACTCAGTCAATCCATTTGCAAAAGGCTTTGGATTGCAAGGGATTGAGTTTGCAAACATTGCGTCTTGAATAGACATATTCTGTTCTCCTGTTGTGTACATCCCTTTCGGGAATACCCCTAGCCACCAGTGAGGTGGCGTGATTCTCTCTAGGGGTTAATCAGCTAGGGTACCGTCATCGTTAAATGAGCGGTCTTCTAACATCTGAGAAATGGCTTCTCTGCTCGTCTGATACTCATATTCGTCTTGCAGCTTTGTTAGGCACTTGTGAGTAAAATCGCTTAAAGCGTCTTCTAAAAAGCGCTCTGCTAAGGCGTAGTTATCGTTCGAGTCAATGTACCAATTTGACCCGTCCGTTGAAATCGACGGAGTGCCGTATCGGTAGTTCAAACAGAAGTCACGGCTTCTAATGAGTCTGGCTACGCTGGTGTGTAGTTTGTATGTTGCTCTGTCCTTGGCGGGGTTCTTCTCTAAGTAGAGAGAGGCTAAGGCATCCCAATCTGCGTTCAGATCGCTGAACCCTATCTTCCCGCTACGATCAAGGTCAAATTCATTGGGTGTCCCACTGAACCCGTCGAATCCTTCTGAAATATCTTCGTAGACCCATTCCCACCATTCATTATCTACATTCCAGTCCCAGTATTTCTCTAAGGCTTTCCGCTTTGCCACCTCAGGAAGTTCGTTCCATTGGTAAATAAGCTTTGAACGTGTGACTAATTCAGGCATAACATTCTCCTGTGTAGATAAAATTCCCTTACGGGAAATGCCAAGGCGAGGAGTCGAACCCCAAGATCTCCGTAGACCTGCCAATCCTTAGCAGCCACCATTTTGACGCTAACGCTCTCAAGGTATCTGTGGCACCATTGCTGCGACGTGTTTTTTAGCGGCCTACGCTCCGCCCCTCTTTCGAGGTTGGGTTAACTCTACCCACACGCACCTCTGTTCTGGCTTGCGCTTGACCCAGTAGCGGCTCGTCTCTGGGACTGGTTTGATGCTCCAGTAAGCTGAGAATGGTTGATGCAGAAGCATTGCACTTCCTAGGGATGACGCGAAGCCTGATGTCCGAGCCTTTGATGGTAAAACCATTTCCGGTTGGGAGAAGTACTTAGGTCAAGTCTGTTACGCTAACTGCCTTTGTCCTCGCTCTGAGGTGCAGCCCGCACGACATCAAAAAGAATGGAATGAACCAATGCGGGAGACGTTGCACTCCCATGTGAACCTACGGATACATCCTGGGTGGATACAGGCTTGCAGAGGCAGGGGCGAATTAATACGCTAGTCTGGTTTAAGGGTTCCCCACCACATCTAAGTGGCTCCAGCCCGTACAACATTGGTCGGTGTGTCTGCCTTTGTAACGTGGTGGCAGACCTGCCCGCGTGGATTCTTACCCAGCCCACTTAGGCTGCATCTGACGAAAACTGTGTCTGCCTAACCATCGGCATGGGCACTTTATGTTTCAATTCCCTGCTCGTGGAACCCTCACATATTTAGACGGCTTGAGTCGTGCCGTTCCTATTTATTTGAGTCGTCTGGTCTGACGACCGATATCGATTATTTGATAACCTTGCCCACGGCACTATTCCCGTTACGTGTTCTGTTTTAGGGTCAAAGGTCAATGGCCTTGGGACGAATCGAACGCCCCATCAACAACCAGTAGGCTAACCCCGTTGGGGTAAATAATAGGCGAGGGGTCTACCCTCAACTGTGAACTCTAGAAGAGTTTGAATGTCTCTGGCAGCCTGTGCCGCCGTTGCCATGTTTTGTAGATTCATCAACCGCAATGCTGCGAATGAATCAGTCTTGGCACGAACTTTAAGTGATTGCATGATCTTTCTCCTGTACGTGAAATCCCATTACTGGGAATACAGACGGGCGAACTCGCATCGCTCTGACCTTCTAAATCGGTCGTCCGTAGCTTTTCCTGTTCCCTTATCGTCAACTCCGCTTCAGGTGGCTTAACCAGGTAATTACGGGTTCCAATGAACCGTTTGTTAAAGCTTGTTGGTTGTTTTTTCTCTGTTTCAACCTTATGTATACATAATAGCATATCCATGTGTACATTGGCAAGCATTATTTCGATATTTCTTTGATTATCTTTGAATAGCTTCGGAATGCGACGAGATGGCATTCCACCATCTCTGTCAGGTTGGTTACTGTTGTCGCTTTAGAGCGTTGCTAGGAATCGCTCAAATTCTGCCACTTCGTCATCTAGGTCATTCTTGGCCTTTTTCATTGCCTTGTGCTGAAGCATTAGGCATCTGATTTGAAGCGTCAGAAGCGTTTTGTCGTCATTCATGGTCGCTCTCCTGAATTGGTGATTGCTGTCTCATATCCGTGAGCTTGTCGCCATTTCTGTTCTCCTGAGAGAGCTTTGTGGGAGTCAGCCCCAGAATATTTGAGCCAGATACCGCCCAGCGAGGGCGATTTTATCCATAAGGTGAATTTGTCCATGATTGTCTCCTGTGTGTTGAATAATCCCTACAGGCGATCGCACAGTACACCGACCCGACCCAATGGGCGAGGCTGGTGGTTGGCGCGATGACCTGTGTGGGAATGCCCACCCGCCGAATCGAACGGCGGTGATTCCTTTGTGGGTTGCTAGTTGGGGGTTGAGACCTCCCACCACCCTTCATACGGCACTCCGTCTTCGGGATCTTCGTCCGTCATCCGAATGTTGTCGTTTAGTGTTCCGCTGGTAAATCCTTCCGCCATCATTTTGGCGATTTGATTGTCCGCGGTTTCTTCTAATGCAGGGATATGTTCGGAGATGATCTCGTTATCCTCGCGCCACCAGCGGTATGTAACTGTTTTGCTACGTTCAAGCTGTTGCATATTGTGTCCCTCTATCGCGTGTAAAATCCCATCACTGGGAAGACCCCCGCCCCGAGTTGAACGGGGCAAGCCTACCTGCTAGGCGGGAGTGTTGGCGTGAATCGCCCAATTGATGACCTCTAAAGAAGGGAATGGTACGCCTAATTCGCGGGGAATTAGCCGTTCTCTCCATTCCTTTCTAGTCGCGTAGGTGCCATAGTATTTGCCATTACGCTCAAGCACTGCGAAGTAAATCGCTTGCCCATCTAATGAGTCCGTGTAAGCCTCTCCACAAAGGCAGGCTCCATAGCCGCCCATGACGGGAGGAACGCACTCAATGCGCCACTGATATGTCTCGTAATCAATCTCATGCCATTGACGAGCATTGGCATAGAGATCATCACGAAGCTGGTCGTAAATGCTGGACATAATTTTTTCCTGTGTGTGAATAAATCCTCTTACGAGGAATGCCCATAGCCACCAGCGAGGTGGCGTGATTCTGAATCTATGGGCGTGGAGCGGATAGGTGAGCCTCGTCTACGGGACTCCAGGGAGCGCTTTTAAGGTCAAGGTAGTATTTTGCGACTGGCCCATAACGCTCTCCTGACCAAAACTCCCGACCAGTGATGATAAAGTTCCCCCACTGGACTCCATAACAATTGGTGTAGAAGACTTTCTCTCCTATCTCATACTTAAACTCAGGCATAATATTCTCCTGTTTGTGTGTAAATCCCCACGAGGGGAATGCGACCGGAGGGAATCGAACCCTCCAACGGCTTTATGCCGCCACAACCACGCGATCGCCTTTCGCTTCTAGGTGATGTGATGCCATTTTGAGGTAGAGATCAAGCATCTTCTGTCTGTCCTTTAACAGTGACCAACGGGGCATCCCAATGGCCTTCTCCATGTATTCCAGCAAAAGCCACTCAATTTGTGTTTGGGCGTATTCTGCAACCAGCGCTGGGTTTTTCCCAAAGCTAGGGTCACTTGGAGCAATGTCGTCAAGGATATAAGCAGTCGCCTCATCATCTGTGATGGGCTTATAGTCAAACCCATTCTCAATATGTTTTTTGTGGGATAAAACCACGAACTCCCGAAAGAGTTCATCATCATCACTCAGGTAAGCGAGTTTAGGGTCTGTGATGAGCGTGCATGGGTTATCCCCATGCTTGTCTTCTTTGAACCCTAAACTCTGGAAAAGTGGAATCTCATAAGCATCGACCTTTTGACGGATCAGCTTAGCAAGTGCCATTGCTTCATACAATCGTGAAGCAATACCCAAGAACTCTTGGGATTCAATGACTGCCTGAAGCTTTGGTGCGTTAAGTTCCATATTCATCTCCTTCTAAAAATCGGCTGAGTTGCCGAAAACCTAGCCGCCGAATCGAACGGCGGAATACCTCCTAGGTGATATTGACTTGACCAACGACATTGCCGTTACGGTCAATCAGTGACTGAATGCATGGGGCATCACCTAGCCCTCCCTTCTCGATATTATTAGCAAGATTTCGTAGAATCCTGCCCACTTCATCTTCAGGGAAATTCTCAAATGCAGCATTGCCACATCTGATTTCGAGAGTAACTTTGTCCATTGTCTTTTCTCCATAAATCCGCTGAATTGCGGAATCCCAGGATGCGGAATCGAACCGCATCTACTCCAACTGGGTTATGACCAGATGATTTGCCATCCGGTACGCTGCCAATCTAAAAGCTGTTGCCGCCATGTGTCAGCGGCTAACTTGTAGAGAATCTGAGCGTCTTGGTAAACTTCCAAGCGACCATCATTTGCAGCGCGAACTGTGAACGTCTTGTTGTAACGTGCCATTGTCTTTGTCCTTTTGTTTGGTGAAATCCCTTGCGGGAATAACGGAGCAGGGACGCGAACCCTGCTGACGGTCTTTAGCCGTTTCCGCTGAGAACCTGCTGGAATGCAGCAGACTCTTCGTGAGCATTCACATCTGTCAGTAGATCAACCGCCATCGCTGGGGTTAATTTGTTGGCAGCATGAACGCGATTCGTGAGACTAATGAAATAGTCATCTCGATCTTCGGGAAGAAACTTCTCAAGATGAGAGACATCATAGCCGTCATCAGCAAAGGCAATGATCGCAATGCTAATCGCATCGCTAGTTGACCATTCAATCGCTTGGGCTACATCTTCAAATCGTGTGAGTGTAATCATTTTATCTCCTGTACATTAGATCCCTTTCGGGAATGCCTATGCCCCGAATCGAACGGGGCAGAAACCATTTAGGCTGACTAAATAAAAAGCTGCAAATTCTTGTAAGTTTTTTTGGCTTTCTTTGTGTTTTTTGTCACAAAACGATTCCGCTGTAATTAACAGAATCGCTTTTAGTGTTCCGTGGTTATACTCTGTGCTTGGGTCAAGACCCCCACATCGGAGCGCCTTGTCTACGTTCTCTAAATAAGCTTTCTGAAAAACAGCGCTTTGGTTAAACGCATTTTCCCTCATGTCCTCGCGTGTACTCATTTTGTCTCCTTCTATAAATCCGCGTTATTGCGGAATACAACCGTCAGGACTACTCGAACCTGACTAAGACCTTCCGAATCGGTAGGTTGTAGAAATACCCCAGCTCCCTATACGCGGCACGCAATCCTCAGGATGACCAACGGGGTTATTCGGCGCAATCGCCTGCTTGTAAAATGCTTTGCGATTGGATGTGTAGTGCTTTCCTTTCGCTCATGTACTTATTATAAACGATGTACACATAGAATGCACCCCCTTTGGTAAACTTTCTAATCGCTTATGCGTTAAGATGTGTACATCGTTTCAACTATATATATTATGCCCAAAAAAGACAAGCAAAATGACATTTCTGCGCCTGTTATTGGAGTATTTGCAGACTCTAAGGCAATTACTGTGCGGTTGCCGAAGGAGATGGAGCAGTATGTGCTTGCCCAGTCGAACCGTAGCGCTTGGTTGAGAGAGGCTGTGAGGGAGAAGATGGAACGAGAGTTATCGAATGAACTTGTATCCATTAAACCGCATGGCTTCCGTTGAAACACGGTATCTTAAGAGTAGAATTTGGCTTAAACTATGCCTTTGCTCCTAAGACAAGATAATTTCACCGCCGCGAAGCGACCCAATTGTAATACTGGGGAGCCTTGCGGCGGCTCTTGTATTGACCCAAGGGAGCAGTGCAATGTTGAGCTTCCTCCACAAATCAAGGCAAAGGTGGAAGATCTGCGAAACTCCCTTCTTGGGACAGTGCCTGGAATTGCAGAGTACAACACAGCAAAGGCGGCAGTCACTGCATTCAATAATATTCGTAAGTCAGGTACTCGCGGGCAGCAGGCCATGTACTTGGGTGCTGTCCTAGTTGGTGCATCTCTGCTGGGCTATTCAAAATACCGAGAAAAATACCGAGAAGGCTTCCCCAACTCTGCTGAAGTGGCACAGCGCCGCGCCAAGGGTATGGCGAATAGCATTCCTGATATTGGCGGCAAGCAAAACATCATCTTTGCTGTGGATAGTTCACTGTCCAAGGGCGATAAAGGCCGTGGGGGTGGGTTAGCCGATGAGCTAATGAAAGATGCAGGCTTTGCCACAAAGTATCACATCACCAGCATTAAGCAGAATGCCCATGAGAACCCGAAGGATATGGACTCACTTAGTCCACGCGATCGCAAGATTGCTGAGGCGATGGTACCCATTAAGCAGGCATTGCAGAATGCTCGGAATGGGCAGAGCGATGCTGCGGTGGAATTGGCGAGTCAGATCCTGGCCTACAACGATAGGTATTCAACCCGCACGACGACGAAGGAGAGAAATGAGTACAACAACCTTGTTGACGTAACAAGAGGCTCAGACCTAAATATCAACGTCCTTGGGCATGGTGATGGAGGCATGGTTGCAGGCGAAGCAATGGAGATTCTAAAGCGGGTGCATGGGGGCAGCGAGCTTGCCAATCGGATCAACGTCATTGGCCTTAACACTCCCGATGGGGGCTTGACCGAGGCAGTGGGCAAGGTGAGAACTATTGCATCACGCAATAGCCCACTGAGCCTGCTGCCGATGAAGAAAAAAGTGACGATGGATGCGCCAGATGGGGAAGGTGGTCGCGCTATGCTTCGTAAAAAGGAAGTGCGTGAGTTCATTGATGGTCACTTTGGCGGGAATCCTGCGGATATTCCAACGGCGAAGGTGGAGGCTCCAAGGGCTGACGTGCCAGTTGCTGCGACCGCTCCGGCTAGTGGTCAGAAAGTTCTCGATTTACGGTCTGCTCAGCCGCCAGTTGCTGCAAAGGCTCCGACTCCAACTCAATCCACTTTTGCCCAGTCGTCCGGCGTGGCAAAGACATCAAATATTGGGGCATCATCTCAGAGCGATACAGAGAGGATTGCCATCTCGCGGACTCGAATGGTGAATTTCTCCAATGAGCTGCTTAGAAAGGGGACGGCAAAAGCGGAGGAGCTTAAGGCCAGCTACCCCGACCTTACTCCAAAGGAATTTGTTCAGGCACAGTCTCTCTATAACGCCCCGTCCGTAATTAAGCAGATGCTCAAAAGCGGTGATATTCAGCCTACCCCAGCGGCAAGAATTGCAGTCGAAACAAAAACAGCCAAGGATAGAGGTGACTTTGAAGACTTCATGACCGAATTGGAGCAGTTCAAGAGCGTTGACTTTAGCCAGCCCAGCGACGTTGACTACGTTGTTGAAGAGTTCAGGAAGTATAAGCAGAAAGCCCCAAACTTCAACGGCGATTCCTCGACGTGGAAGGCTCAGGTAAACCTGCTCAGCAAGCGTATTGATGCATTGAAGTTACGAGTGGCTTAAGACATTGAACGCCAATTCTGTTGTCAACTTAACGCTGTCCGTCACTGACCAGTTCAGTGGGGTAACTCAAAAGCTATCGGCTGGGATTACCTCACTGATTGCTCAATTCAAGACGCTGGCTGGAGCATTGCTGAATAGCTCCTTCGCTGTGCTTCAGTGGGGAAACAACATTGCGGGGACGCTGCTGAATGTTGATGCTCTAAACCAGAAGATTGGTGATTTCAAGGCACGGCTTAGAGGGGTTGGCGTAGACCTTGATGAAATCTCTGCCAGCCTAAATGACTTCAGTGCAAACAAACTAACTGACACCCTCAGTACAGCCTTCGTGCCATTGCAAGGCGTGGCGACTGGACTAGCCCCAGCCTTGGGAACAGCTCTCGCGGGGATTGGGACTGCGGCGCGGGGGATGTCTGCTCAGACCATTTCTGCCCTCAATACCATTGATGCGGGATTACTTAAGGTCTTAGAGAAAGCGGAGCGCATTCCAGCCCGTCTAGCTGCTGTCAGTGGTGGTATTGCAGCAGTTGCGGGGAATCTATCTGGCGTTAGAGAGCCGTTAACTGTCTTTGAGACGATTAGATCTGCCTCAACTGGAGCTGCATCGTCTATTTTTCAGCTTACTCAGGAAATCGGGCTGTTTGGGCTTGGCATTCAGGCATTGAGTCAGCTAGTTAATACTGGTCCATTCGCTGCGCTGATCGGGCAAAACGTTGAGTTACAACAGCAGCTTCTCTCAACTCAGGCCACTCTTGCCGCTACAAATAGCATTGTCAAAAATGGGATTCAGATCAAAGACCCGACTGAAGCGATCAAGGCACTAGCTCCAACAGTTGCGGCTGCTATCAAACAGTTGGAGAAAGGTTCGCTGGAGTTATCCAACGTCACATCAAAGGACTTGGTGCCCATCTTCTCTATTGTGGCAGCAGAGGCTGGCAGGATCGGGGCGAGTTTATCTCAGGCGACAGACCTATCTTTATCCTTTGCCGCATCCCTTGGAACTTTAGGTATCCCACTATTTCAGGCCAACCAAGAAATCAGGTCAATCCTCACAGGGACGATTGACTATAACAGTCGTTTGGCGATAAGCCTGAACATCAATAGCGCGATGGTCGCCCAATGGCGATCTCAAGGTGTTTTAGTTGAGAAACTGACGGAGCGGTTGAAGGCTTTACGCGAAGGGAATAAATTAGCGGCTGATTCAGTTGGCAACATTGGGTCAAACATTCAGGACATCGTTCAAATCATTCAAAGAACGGCTGGGGCATCCTTTGTTGAACCAATCGTTAAGCAGCTCAGGGAAGTCTTTGTTCTCCTCGACCGGAACAAAGAAGGCATCACGTCCTATATCAAAAATCTAGTCACCTATGCGGCATCCATTGGTGGTGCGATCAAAACCTCAATCGTCGCTGTTGCAACAGCATTGCAGCCCATTCTGGTACAGATACCTGAATACTTATTCAAGTCACTTGAAGCGGCGACGAAGGCATTAAGTGGTGCCATTGCAAGCACGATTACGATTTTCCAGCCCCTCATCACCCTCTTTGCATTGTTGGCGCAGGCTGCGGTCAGTGCAAGTGGTCCCCTCTTGCAACTATTCCTCCAATTCAAGACGCTCCAGTTTGCTATCGGAGCTTCTACGACAGCCTTCGGCTTGCTATTCCAAATCGTTGAGCCAATTGGGTCTGTCTTGTTCCTGTTGGCGGGACGGGCTAACGGGCTTGTGTCGGCATTTACTGCCTTGGGTTCAACGGTGGGAGTTGGCAGCGCTGGCTTCCTTCTCCTGGGACAGCGACTTAACTTAATTCCTGGGGCTGCGGCAAAGGTTGCATCATCAATCCCTCTCATTGGGCCAGCGATCGCCGCCATCATCCCATCTCTTGCTGGATTGGGAGTTGGACTGGTCGGGCTGGCAGGGAAGTTTCCAGTCTTAGGCATTGCCTTCAAGGATCTGCTTGCCTCTGCCCCACGTCTATTGGCATCTTTGAGTCTCGTCGCGGGTAGGGCTGGTTTTGCTGGCCTGAGTGTTGAAATCCTTAAGGCATCTGCCTCAATGACGAAATATGCCACCACTACGGCATTGACTACCAAAATAAATGAGCTATTTGCTTCTACAACAATCCTTGCTGGAGAAGCCCTTCGCGCACAGATTCTAAAGTTTGCCCTCCTAGGTGGGTCAATTGCCATTGCAGGTGTCGCCATCAATGAGTTGATCCTAAAGAATAAAGATTTACTGAAAACCCTTGCGGCATTTGGTGATTTCCTGAAGGGATTGACGGGCGTTATCTATAATGTCCTCGCCAGCCCCATCACCTATCTTACAACCGCCATTGTGGGGCTATCGGCAGCGATAGCCCTCAAGCTTCTCCCAACACTGGCACTCACTAAAATTGCCTTACTGGATGGGCTTCTGGTCGGCTTTGATAAATTGCTGCCAGCCATCCTTAAGTTTGCTGCGGTCATGTCGAGCTTAGGGTTCGTCCAGGCTGCGCTTGCTGCTCAGTCCTTTGGGATTGCCCTTGAAACGTTGGTGACATCGGCAGCAGCAGGCACACTGACCATCGGAGGGCTGACGACTGGAATCGGGGCAATGGCGGTTGCAGCTGCCATTGCATTGGCTCCATTGGCCTTACTGGTTGGCGGGGTGATAGCCATCGGGAAGGCGTTTGAATACTCAACAAACCTGGTAGAGAATGGTGGGCAAATCATTCCTGACTGGATAACTGGGGTAATTGATAAGCTGAAGGGACTAGGCGGTCCTCTTAATTTGCTGCCTCCTCAGGTTCAGATCCTCATTCGCGCTTTAGAAGAACTGAGTAAATTAAAGGTCGCCGGAGCGGTTGACCCGATCATTGCGGATGCTGAGAAGGCGTTACGCCGTAGTGAAGGGTTGACTAAAGACCTTGAGGCAGCCCAGAACAGAACTAATGAAGCCCAGAAGAAAGGTATCGCTTTAACCAAGGAGGAGTTGAAGCAAAATAATGCTGTCATCGCCAAGAGCAAAGAGGAAATCATTAGGCTTGATGGGCAACTCGACGCCCTAAGAGAGAATCTAGCCAAGGCAAAAAGTGACCCAGCAAAGGCAGCATTTCAGGCAGAAATCAATAAGCTTGAGTCTCGCCGTGACAAATTAGAGGTGGCAGACAAAGAGGGGAACCTAGCACTGCTCACTCGTCAAATTGCCTTTGCCAAAAAGGATATTGACAACCTCAAGAATCCTGAAGACAAGAAACGGCTTCAGGCGCAGATTGACGATCTTGAAGCGCGTAAGCAGAAGTTAGAACAAGCTCAAGCAGATAGTATTCAGCTCAAGCCTATAATCCTTGAAGATTTTGGCAACACTGAGAAAATCCTAAAGGATCGCGTCAAGGCTGCTCAGGCAATCCTCGATGCGCCTTTTGATGCCCAAGCGCTTAAGAAAGGGCTAGGGGAGCTAATTGACCTCACCCAGCAACAGCTTGAGCAAGGCACTGTTGATATTGAGACGGCTGTGAAGCGTTTCAAGAAAGCTGCTGCGATTGGGCAATTAGAGCCGGAAGATCGCATAAAAGCAGAGAAAGCCATCACTCAGGCTATCAAGACGGAATATGATGCGCGCGCGAGTGTCTATGACCAAGCGATCGCGCATCAACAGAACCTAGTTAAAGGTGGTCGGGTTGATGAGATTGAGGGCGAAAGGGAAGTTTCCCGCCTCAAGAAGGAGCAATATAAAGAACGGCTAGAAGGTGTGGCGGCTCAGATCCGCTTTGAGATTGCACTTCAGGAGCAAAGAACTGGTAAACAATTCTCTGAAATCAAGACTTTTAGCAGAGCCTATAAAGCACTTATCCTTGAGCAGAGTAAGCTTCAAGCGGATGCCAATGCGTTCGATCTTGAAGATTTCCAAAAAGTATTGGACAAAAAACTTGAGCTAATCCAACGGCAGACTGAAAAGATAACCGATGCCGTCTCAACGGCTGAGATTGAGCGCAATACAGCCATTCAGACATTGACGAATGCCAATAGCATCACCGATACCCAAGCCGCTGATCTGAAGGTGAATGTGACGCGCGATCGCATCGCCAAGCAGCTTGCCCTTGAGAAGGCATTCCAGCAGGCATTGCTTGCCCAAGAGAGGCCACAAGATCCAGTGAAAGCTGAGGAGTTCGAGAAGAAAGTTCGTGCTTCAAAGATAAAAACGGCACAGCTCGTCCTCCAGTTAGCTGAAGAAGAGGAGCGCAAACAGGCTGCGGTTGCACGGGTCATTCAGGAACAGATTGAGCGGCGCACCAAGTCAACGACCAATCTCATCACCCAACAATCCCAGGAATATCAGAAGCAAATTCAACTTCTCAATCGTGTGGGCGATGCGCTGGCAGCACAGAATAAGATTTTGGAGCAACGGCAGAGTCTATCTGGGGCTATATCAGGCTTCCTTGGCTCACAGCTCAAACTTTTGGCTGATACCTCTAAGACCGAAGAAGACAAGGCACGGTTTGAGAAGGCTGCGGCAGTGGAGCGGCTGCGGTTCCTGCGTCAAGAACAAGATTTTGCGCGACAGAAACTTGAGATCTCCATCCAGCAGCAGCGCCTACAGGATGCACAGGCATTACGTCAAAATCAGATTGACCAGCTTACCGCTGCATCTGAGCAGAAGCAGTCTGAGGCGAACCTGGCTAAGAAGAAGGTTGACCCGAAAGCATTGCCAGAAGAGCTTGAGGCTTTGCGGCTTGACCTTGAGGCAAAACAGCAGAAGATCTTGATTGAGCAGCAGAAAGGTATCACGCTAGGGGATAATGCCACGCTTAACCGACGTGGTGAGGGCATCCAGCGGGCAGGGCTGGGGCTGCAACAAAGAGCGCAGCTAGACCAGGCGCGGGTAGACGTAGCTAAGACACTGCCTAAAGACCAACAGGAGGGCATCATTAACCGAATCCGCAATGAGATTCTAACGGGGCTGGGCTTCACTCAAATTACAGCAGAGGCAGGCCGTAATGCCGCGCGGGAAGCATTGACGGGATTGGGACAATCTGGTGGCTCTCGGGAAGGATTCACCAACAACTCCACAGGAGTCAATACCTATGCACCTGACCTACGCCGTCTTGACCCCAACTATCGCCCTAAAGATGCTGGGGTTCTCAACCTTCAGGGTGCGGCTGGCGTGCGATCGCCGGAACTCCAGGGTTCTGATAAGCCAGTTACGGCGGTGTTTATGGATCAGCTAAAAGAGCAGGTTCAGATCAAACAGGCCATTGAGCTGATTCGTGCCCAACTGCCGACGCTATCGGCTCAACTGCTTACCCTTGCCTCTCGCCCTGGGGTGCAGAAGAATGAGCAAAACTACTATGTCCAAGGGCGCAATAACGTTTTAGCTGGAACGACACTCTAATGGCACTTTCATTCCCTTGGGGAACACTCCAAACCCTATCCAACAGCGGCATCACGTTAACGCTAAATTACGCGAACCTTGTCTTTAGACCATCTGGGAATGACAGCATCTTGTCTCAAGTGGGCTATGACCGAATTGAAGACCCTGAGTCTTTGCCATCATTCACACTTAACTATTCTGGAGCCACCCATAAAGATGGTCCACCCTATCGACCACCCTATAAATTCACATGGCAACTTCAGGAATTGACCATCACTCAGTTGGAGCAGGCCAAGGCGATTTCCCGTCTGTCCCGTGATGCCAACTCTCCGGTGCGACTGGTGGATCGATTCTATGCACTAGGGGAACCAACCCCACGCGCAAGGGCAGCAGCAGGGACAGTGCCCGTCGCGGGTGCGCCCACGGTGGCAGGCATGGTCTATTTCTTTCCACTGTTTGACCTATTGCCATTAACAATTGGAACCATCGTGCGGTATCAGGTAGGCAGTTGTGATGCACCGGAGTATCGCTATAAACTGGATATGACCGCAACTGAGTATAGCCCTGACCAGCCTGTGATAGGAGATATCGCTTGAGCAAACTGAGAACTTACAATACTGGCTCTATGATCATTTCTGAGTCGGTTGAGGATATCAGAAAGACCTGTCCCGTCAAAGTTTCTCCCGCTGAGAACAATGCAATTGTATGTGACATTAAAAAAGCGGAGGGGCAAAAATGCGAACGATGCTGGAACTACAGCACGAAAGTTGGTCAATTCCAGCATCGCCCTGAGCTATGTGAGCGGTGCGTGCAGGTCATTGACGATGGGATTCACGCTGGGCTGATTGCAATTGATGCGGAAGGTTATTTCTGGACTGACCTACGCCCTTTCAATGATGAAGCGCACCTTCCCATGTCAGATCATATTGAATACTGGGCTGAACGGTTTGGAGAGACATATCGAAGGGAGCTAGAACAAACCGCTACTTGCTGTTGCTCTGAGCCAACTTAGACGCGATCGCCTGGTTCACCCTATCGGCTATCACATTCCCCACAAAGATTAAGTCATCATCATCCACAAACAGAGGACTGTCTGGGGCGAATGGCCCTTTGCGTGCGAATAGCTCCATTATTTTGCCAGCATAGGCAAGGTCGCTGTAGATGTAGATGCCGCGATTGTCTATTTTGACGTTGTTGGTGAGCTGCCCAAAGAGCTTACCTGAGTCGATACCGAAGAGTGCGCCCTTCCCCCGTATACGACCGGACATTGCTTGTTTAGTCCCAATGGAACGACGAGCATAAGGTGTCTCTCTGGTAGCTCGACGGTAGCGATCAGCCGTCCGTTGACGCATGTAACGGTAGATATCACGGTAGATAAGGAGAATTCCATTCTGTCTGACCTCGGTGATCGCCGCTCCAAGGAGTTGATAGTCTGTGCTGTTGAGGCTAAAGATCTGTTGGGGCATTGGGATAATCCTTGGATGTATTCACGTTTCGATGCCCAAGAAACCTAAAAAAACACCAGTTTGCAGCCTCAACAGCATAAGGCTCTTGGGACTTGGCGGCTAATAAGTTTAGCCAATCATGGAGCGAGATTTTTATAGCTGTAAGGCCATATCTCCACACTGAAAGGTCAATTTGTTGGGTCATTAGCTAGTCATCCTTCGCAAGACTCTCCATCACATCTGCCCACTCATCCCAATCATTCATGACCATCCGCCGGATTTCACGGTTCCTTTGCCATTTCTTGTAGTCGTGCCAAGCTGCGCCAACAAAGCCTTGGATAAATCCCCATAGAGCAGAGAATATCGTCATAAATAAAGCGATCTTTAGAGCTTCCACTAAATCCATCTACAGATCCTTAATCAGGCTCAGGGTTGACCGCTTCCGTGGGCGTGGTTGATGCCATTCTTCTTGGGCTTTTCTGCTGCGACGAACAGAGCGGCTACACTTGGCAAGCTCGGCAGCAAGGAGGCTTCCTTTCTCGATGTCAATCTCTCTAAATTCTTGGGATTGAACGGTTCCTTTTAGCATTTCATCTTGCTCTAACATGCCTGATAGTCCAAATAATACGAAAACTCAAACTCCCGTACCACAACTATATTCCACGCCCCATCATTCTCGCTGGATACATTACGGTTCTGTTCAATATCGTTCATCCCAACAATGCGCGTAATTGGTTCACACAGGGATGGGCATACGCCTCTAGACCAATGGATGATGAGATTATCGATCTGCTCTCGGAATTGCCCTCCCGCAACTTGAGAAAGGGTGGGGTCATCCATAGAGAAGACCTTCCCGAGGGTGATTGTCCATGATGCCTTAAAGCTATCCCATGTTTGCTCTTGGGTGACTGACTCCCTTAGTCGAAACCCTGATCTATTATCTTCAGCGTCAATAAACGTCCAATTACGAAGCTGAAACCGATTCCAGTCAGTCGCAAGCTTGAGTTCCAGGTATGGGATTAGCCCAGTAGTGGGGTCATTTAGGATAGTTGCAATACTCGCCATTGATTCTTAGGGTATTCTGTAGGTAGTAAAAGGCAGGAAAATGTCTAGCTCCAACGGATCTCACCTACAAGCTACCACGACGCGACTGGATGATGTGCAGGCGTTGGTCAACCTTGCGACGGGGCAAGGTGTTGGTAGATATGACCCTAGTAATTCTGCGCAGATTGGCATTGATGGTAAAAGCTATCTAGACCAAAATACCCAAGCATTTTATCGCCGAAAACATAAGATTCTTCGCAAACTGATTGAGATTATTCCCAATCAGATGACATTCCGCTGGGGGCGATTAACCCTTGGTGGCGATGATGGTGATCCCAAAGTAATTGATGCCGTCGCGCAGTGGGGGGAAGATCTCGTTACCCGAACAGTCTATAACCGATATGTAGGCTTACCTGCGGCATTCAATGCAGCGCAGATTGAAGCAAACGAGACAGGGAATGCAGCTTTAATCATTCTTGCCGATGATGGTCAGGCCGACGATCAACCACTGAAGCTTACCAACATCAAAGAAATTCGCGGGCTGTACCTGGTCAACCGCTGGGCAATTAAGCCAGACACTCAGGGGATAACGTTCTCGGGGAAAGAGGCTGGCATCACCCATTACATACTGACTCAGCAACGGGTCATCAATCAGATCCGTCTTGTGGCATCCAATGGAAAGCCGCTGGATTTAGGCAATGCGAAGATTCACCGGAGTCGGGTGCTATGGTTCCGTGGGGAGGAGCTAAGCGATTATTCCTTGCAGCAGAACAGCGGTTGTGATGATTCAGTGCTTGAGGGCGTAATCCAAGCCTATAAGGAATACAACGCGGGGCTGCGGGGCGCAGGGCGGATGCTCGTAGACTTCGATTTCTTCGTGCATCAGATCGAAGGCTATTTCGACAAAATGATGGGTGATGGCTCGAAAGAGTACGGAATCAAAATGCAGGCGCGGCTTGAGGCTAACTCCCTGATGCGCTCCGCCTATCGTGGGATGACTATTGATAAGGATAAAGAGGTCATCGAGACTGTTAGCCGCTCGGTCGCTGGCTACTCCGACCTGCTTGAACAAGTGCTGAGCAATTTCCTGAGCAATACTGACCTACAGCCGTCTGAGCTGTTGCAGAAATATCCTGCGGGGCTGGC
>JAGVDA010000356.1 GCA_020058975.1 Thermosynechococcus sp. WC_1
AATAGACATTAAAAACAAATCGAAGGCGGTTTTCAGCACACCATAGCCTGAGGGCATACTCAGCCACAAAAATCCAAAGGACTGCGGTATTGAGGGAATCTAAAAAGACCCGAACCTGCTCTGGCAGCGCATAGGTTTGAGCAATAAACACCCCAACTGATATCAGCACCAGTAGGGTGATGATGACATCGATCGCAATTCCTAAAGGTGTTTGGATATCGTCTAGATAAAACCCAACTGTAGTGCGCAGTTGCGCGAGTCGAGTCCAAAGGGATGGGGGTGGAGAGACTTCACGCATGGGCACCTGCCTTTTCCCGAGGCTCTATCCACTGTAGCGACTTCGATGGGTGGTGATGCTAGGCGCTAAAACCAAAGCCGAAAGGCACTTTGCCGCACACGCTTAATTAACCCTCGCACTAGGCCATTGCTAATCACAGTCAACGGACTTGCCATAATGAGCGCCTTCACTTCAGCGCGCGTAATTTTGACATTGCCGCCTTTTTTTAGCATGGCTGTGGACTGAGTAATATCTCGTAGCGTTGCGTAGGCAAACATCAGCGGCAAAATGCAGAACAGGCGAATGGCAAGAGCAGCACGGGGCAAACTGGTGAGATAGTCCGCAGACTTATCGAGGTCTGTCCAGGCTAGCGCGACCAGAGACTTGATTGCAGCATGGTTTTGCTCAAGATAGTTGGGGTCGAGCAGCGTTTCATGGCTGCTGCCGTGCGCCACTAGAGCATCTTGAGGGATATAAATGGCATTTTCCTCTTCCGCGTCCCAAGCAATATCTTTGAGGATATTGACCGTTTGGAGCGCTTCGCCAAATTCAGCACAGGTCTTGCGCAGAAGCTGATAGTTTTCTCGGCTCACAAACGGAGAATGCTCATACCAAAGATCGGTGAGCAGGTAGCCCACGGTTCCTGCCACGTAGTAGCAGTACTCTTTGTACTCTTCTAGGGTCTGAATCCGAAGGCCGTTGGGGTAGAGATTTACAAACTTCTTCATGCCCACAATCATTTCAGTGAGCCAGTGCTGAAGCGTTTGCTGAGACTGCATGGGCAGGCTGCGATAGAGCGTAAAGACCTGATGGGTTTGGTGAACTAGCTCTAAGTGCGCCGGATCTCCGCTCACAGACTGGGTAAGCTGGGCGTAGCGATCTGCTAAAGATGAGTCTTCAAAACAGTTGATGAGCTGATCGAGCAGGGCTGATTTGGCTGTTACCGATGCCTTGGGATCATCTTCGATGGTGTCGGCAATGCGTGCCAGTAGGTAGCCGCACAGTACAGAGCGACCCAGTTGACCGGGCAAAAACCGAATGCTGATCGCAAAGGTACGAGAAACCTGCGGCAGAATTTCTTGACAAAATCGATCTACTTCCCGCTGATCAAGGGGAGACTCTAGGGCAATTTGAACCATACACGCTCACTCCTGCGCTACACCAAACACAACGCGTTCCACCACACTCATTTAGCCCATTGAGACCCAAAAGGTTTCAACGTTCTTCACGTTCGGCATTAGATTTCTGCCATAAATGGCTCAGAACCGTTAAATCGGCTTGAGAGCATTTATGCTGACTCTCCGAGGAAGATACCATACGCGAATGCTAATTTGCTCATTTTTTGTGACAGCAATGTCAACTGTCTAGCTTTTTATGGTAAACATTTTGCCTCTAGGTTTTTAAGTTTAGTGATTATTGCTTTTGCCCAAGGAGTGTTATGCCCTGTCCCGTTAGCGCAATTTTTGTCCCCCGAGGTGCGGAGTTTAAGGCGGTTGAGCGGGGGTTAAGGCGTAGCGGTTCGTTGGATTCCGTTTTGCTTTGTGCCACTCCCCTGGGGCCTCAGCCAATGCAACAATTTCTAAAACAGTGGCTCCAAACAGAGCGGAAGTGCCTGAGCAGTTCTCCATCTGTTTTATTGGTGGGGCTTTGTGGCAGTTTAACGAGTCGGCTTTGCGTGGGCGATCGCATCCTCTATCAAAGCTGTATTGACGGGAGAGTATCGCAATCCGTTCCACCTCTTGGCTGTGATGTATCTCTACTAAAGACTTTACAGGAGTGCCTTAACCCATCGGTGATAGAAGTCACAGGGTTAATGTGCGATCGCATGGTGCATTTAGCCGCGCAAAAGGCTACCCTCGCCCAGCGCTTTAATGCCGAGGTTGTGGATATGGAAGGTTATGCGTTTTTGGCGGCGCTGCAAGCCACAGATATTGCCGTAGGCATGCTGCGGGTGGTTAGCGATGATGCTCAGCATGATGTGCCAGACTTAGCTGCTGCCATGACCGAAACAGGAGAACTGAATCCTCTAGCACTCGCCAGCAGCATGATTCGTCAACCCCGCAGGGCAATGCGCCTGATTCAAGGTTCTTTGACAGGGCTGAAGCAGCTTGAAGGGGCGATCGCCCAACTGTTTAGCAACAGTTAGATAAGGAGTAAGGCATTATTATCCATAAAACGGGTTTCG
>JAGVDA010000107.1 GCA_020058975.1 Thermosynechococcus sp. WC_1
AGGCCATTGTGGCAACCCAGCGGGACTACGGCGATCGCACCCAGCGGCGGCATGCCCGCATGAAGTACCTCGTCAACGACTGGGGCTTAGAAAAGTTTCGCCAAACCGTCGAGAAATATTTTGGCAGATCTATCTTGCCCTACAAGGCACTGCCAGAATTCCGGTATGAGGACTTTTTGGGTTGGCATGAGCAGGGCGACGGCAATCTGTTCTTAGGCATTTCTGTTGAGAATGGTCGGGTTAAAGACGAGGGTGACTTTAAGCTTAAAACAGCGCTTAAAACCTTAGTGGAGAAGTTTGCACTCCCCATCCTGCTCACGCCCCACCAAAACGTACTGTTTTACGATATTAAGCCTGCACAACGGGCTGAAATTGATCAGATTTTGCAGACCTGCGGTATTAAGCCCGTTGAGGCAATTGACCCCATAGTGCGCTACGCCATGGCCTGCCCTGCCTTGCCAACCTGCGGATTAGCCGTTACAGAATCTGAACGAGCGATTCCTGCTGTGTTGGGTCGGATTCGGGCACTGCTCAACCGCCTTGGGCTAGAGCAAGATAACTTTGTAGTGCGGATGACGGGTTGCCCCAACGGGTGCGCCCGACCCTATATGGCTGAACTGGGTTTTGTGGGCATTACGCCCGAAACCTATCAAGTTTGGCTCGGCAGTAGCCCTGCTCAAACACGACTGGCTGAAGTCTATACAGAGAAGCTGCCCATTGCTGATCTGGAGACTTTTTTGGAGCCGCTGCTGGTCTTTTTTAAGGAAACCAGAGTTGATAACGGTGTACCAGAGAGCTTTGGTGATTTTTGTCATCGCGTTGGGTTTGAAGCACTTCGGAATTATGCTCAAACTTACGTTCCGACAGCCGCAAAGGGAAGTTCTGATCGCCATCGTCTGCGCTACCGCGTAAACCTGAAGCCTTCGGTGTTTGAAGATCTTAAGCAAGCAGCTCAAGACCAGGGGCGAACTTTAGCCGACATTGCATCTGATGCGGTAGCTGCCTATCTCCAGCAGTCTGGAGGACGTTAAGCTAGCGCTAAGTAGGCAGACTGAATTAACTATAAAACGGGTTTCGGCTTCGTGTCCGACTGAGCGATAGCCGAAGTCTCAACCCTCAATTCCCGTATTGGCGCGGGTTGAGCGACCTGTCCTGAGCTTGTCGTTGGCGTAGCCTTGCCTTTGGCAATAGGGAGTCGAAACCCAAACTCCATCGGTAATTTAATTACGTCCATCTACTTAATTTATGTGTTTACGATTGCATTACCGTTGATTTTAGGCGCAGGGAGTTCGTTCTGCTAAAATCAGGCTGAATTCTGTTCTAGTCTTTTTGACAAAGCCAGCGCATGACGATCGCCATGTGCTGGCTAAACCATTAGCGTTAATGCAATCTTTGTAGACTGTAGACGATGTTTTTTCCGAAATTAATCAAGTCGATCAGGCCATCTGATCGTGTATTAGAGATTGGCCCAGGCGGAACGCCCCATCCACGCTCTGACGTTTTTTTAGAATACGACTTTGATTCTGCTGTCGTGGCAGAATCTCAGAGGGGCTATCAAAAAACCTTAAAGACTCAAAAACCCGTTATTTATTATAAAGAAGATATCTTTCCTTTCAAAGATAAAGAGTTTGACTATATAATTTGCTCCCACGTCGCAGAGCACGTTGAGAACCTAGATCAGTTTGTCCGAGAGATCACTCGCGTAGGAAAGGCTGGATACATCGAATATCCGACCATTTACTATGACTATATGTACAATATTGAAGAGCATTTAACGTTCATTAAGTATAAAAATTCAACGCTGCACTGGATGAGTAAAAATAAAACTCATCTTGCCGAGTTTAACGCGGTACAAGCATTGTTGCATGAGAGTCTGAACCAAAAACACTATGTTTTAGTGAACGCCCTTCAAAACTATTTTTTTGAAGGATTTGAATGGTTTGATCATATTAAAACAGCTCAAACAGCTAATCTTGAAGACTTAGTATTTGATACTTTTGAAATTCCGCTCTACAAAACACCCCTTTCAGAACGGGTGATTAATAAAATAAAGCGTTTATTGTCTATTTAGACTTAAATGACCGACAGGTAAAAATGCTGTTTAAGCCACAGCAATAGGAGTGAATGAAGATTATTGTCATTGGGGGAGGAGCCGCTGGCTTTTTTGGGGCGATCGCCGCTGCCGAGGCCCGTCCCTATGCTCAGGTAACGCTACTGGAAGCCAGTCCACAGGTACTCGCAAAGGTGCGGATTTCGGGTGGGGGACGCTGTAATGTAACCCATGCCTGCTTTGACCCAACGGCATTAGTACAGCACTATCCTCGCGGGGGTAAGGCATTACGCGGGCCACTGACGCGGTTTCAGCCCCAAGACACGGTGGCGTGGTTTAAGGCGCATGGGGTGGCGCTCAAAACCGAAAGCGATGGTCGGATGTTTCCGATTACCGATGATTCGGAAACGATTGTGGACTGCCTGATGCGAAGTGCCCAACGGGCTGGAGTGCAGGTGGTGACGGGGGCGGCAGTCACGGAGGTTATCTCCTCAACGTCTGGTTTTACGGTGCAGCTTAAGGGCGGCAAGACGATGGGGGGCGATCGCATTCTTATTGCCACAGGCAGTAATCCCCTGGGCTATCGGCTAGCGGCAAGCTTGGGACATGAGCTGGTGCCGCCAGTTCCTTCGCTTTTTACATTTAAGATTACGGATCCTCGACTGACAGAATTAGCGGGTGTCGCGGCGCCTTTAGTACGGGTCAAGCTGCTGGTAGAGGGTCAAAAACCCCTAGAGCAAGAGGGGCCGCTGTTGATTACCCATTGGGGAGTGAGTGGGCCTGCGGTGCTAAAGCTGTCGGCATGGGGTGCGCGGTTGCTCCATGATGTGCGGTATCAGGCTAGCCTCCAAGTCAACTGGCTTCCTACGCTCAAGGTTGAGGAATTGCGGGATCTGCTGTTGAAAACGAAAGAGGAGTGGGTGAGAAAGGCGATCGCCAAGCATTGCCCCGTCACTTTACCCCAAAGACTTTGGCAGCGATTGGTTGAGTCTGTGGGGATTGATTCTGAACTGCGCTGGGCTGATCTTTCTAAAAAGGCGCTGAATCTACTGCTGCTGGAGCTGACACAAGGGCAATTTGCCATTCAGGGCAAGGGGATTTTTAAGGATGAATTTGTGACCTGCGGCGGCATTCCGCTGGCGGAAGTTAATTTTAAGACGATGGAGAGCCGCTGTTGCCCAGGGCTATATTTTGCAGGCGAAATTTTAGATGTAGATGGCGTAACGGGCGGGTTTAACTTTCAGAACGCTTGGACAACGGGCTGGATAGCAGGACAGGCTATGGGAGAATAAGCCAACATTTAGTGTTCTTGTAAATTAATGCAGCTATTCCATCAGTTCTGAACAATCCAAGATAAAGCCAGGCAAAATACCTTCTCCAGATAAACTAACTGGAGAATACAGTACCTCAACATCTTTTCCAGCGCGATAGATTTCTACCGCGTTATCTTTAGCATTCAAGAGCCAGCCTAACTGCACTCCATTTTTCATATATTCCTGCATTTTTTCCTGCAAAGGGTTAAGGCGATCCGTTGCAGAGCGTAGCTCAATGACAAAATCTGGCGCTAACGGCAAAAACGTGTTGGGGTCAGGTTTAAGCGCATCTAGGCGATCTTTTCTCACCCAAGCGACATCCGGCGATCGAATGGCACCATTGGGCAGCGTAAATCCCGTAGAGGAGTCAAAGGCCATGCCCGTCCCATCCACTGCTGTCCAGTTCTGAACTTGCGCTGCCAATTTAATATTTCTATTTCCTGATTCCCATCCTGTTGGCGACATGGCAATCAATTTTCCTGTAGCTGTAAGCTCAAACCGGAGATCGGGGTTGGTTTGGCAGAGTTCCTGGAATTGCTCATGAGTGATTCTGCTAATAGCCTCTAAATTAAGCGTTAGGGCAGTCATAGGGTGGCCTTAGAACTGGGCTAGTCACAGCTTAACATTGCAAACTGATGGTAAAGAGTGTGAAGGTATAGACTTGACAACTCCCATAGCTAAAGCGCGTGGGATTCTTTCGGATAGGCAATAAGTCCTTGTCTATCCCCATTTAAGGGGTTAACCCTTGATTATGGCTCTCGCGCTACAATCAAGACTGCTTAATGTAGCTGGCTTGTGTTCAGCATCTCACTGTTGTTTTGACCATTGCGCATAATGTGGCCGTTTAAATCCGCTGCTCGAAAACAAATTGCCAAGATTGAAGTAAAAGGGGCGATCGCCGGAGGCACCCGAACATCAGTCCTCAAAGCCCTCAAGACCGTCGAAGAAAAGCAGTATCCTGTCTTACTGCTGCGGATTGATAGCCCTGGCGGCACCGTCGTTGACTCCCACGAAATCTATAGCGCGCTCAAACGGCTTCAAAAAACAGTCAAAATTGTCGCCAGCTTCGGTAATATTTCGGCATCCGGCGGCGTTTATATTGGCATGGGTGCCCAGCACATCATGGCAAACCCAGGCACCATTACGGGCAGCATTGGCGTAATTTTGCGGGGCAATAACCTAGAGCGGCTGCTCGAAAAAGTAGGCGTGTCTTTTAAGGTCATTAAGTCAGGTCCCTATAAAGATATTTTGGCCTTTGACCGCGAACTGACCGAGCCAGAGCAGCACATTCTGCAAGACCTGATTGACACCACCTACGGACAATTTGTCCAAGCCGTTGCTGAAGCCCGAAAGCTAGAAGTGGATGCAGTCAAACGCTTTGCCGATGGGCGTGTTTTTACAGGTCAGCAGGCGCTTGACCTTGGGCTAGTCGATCGCCTAGGCACTGAAGAAGACGCACGGTGCTGGGCGGCAGAACTCGCTGGGCTAGATCCAGACAAGGTTAAATGCATAGACATTGAAGACCCCAAGCCGTTTTGGAATCGTTTTATACCAGGGAACCAGAGCGCTAAGACTTTAGGTCTTGCACTCCCCGTTGAGATGCAAACTTGGCTTAACTTTGAAATGGCTTCTAATGGACTGCCCTTGTGGATGTATCACCCATCTGGACGCCTATAAACAGGACGGCTGTAAAATAAACTCTAACTACCCCGTAAGATGTCAAGTTTGCTAACAGGATGCAGATAGCAGCTTTATTCTGGGGCATGATGAACCTAAGGAGGATGCTGTAGTGACCTGGAAAGTAAAGGCAATTCGTGGGGCAACCACTGCCACTGAAAATTCAATGGCGGCAATTCGAGAGGTCGTGCACGAACTCCTCGATGAGATTGAGGCGCGTAATGATCTCGATCTGTCTGAGGTGGTAAACGTGACGTTTTCCGTTACGCGAGACTTAGATAGGGTTTTTCCGGCGGCGATCGCCCGTCAGCGACCCCATTGGCAAAGCGTGCCGTTACTAGACGTACAGCAGATGTACGTTGTAACTGACCTGCCCTACTGCATTCGGTGCCTGATTCAGTTCAATACCCCAGATCCTGCCCTTGAAGTTCAGCATGTTTATCTGCGGCAGGCCAAAACCTTAAGGCCCGATCGCAGCCTTTCAGAAGCGAGTCTCAGTGCCGCTACAGCAGGGTAGCGTTGCGCATCAGACACATCAGCAGCCTTTTTTATTAGTAGCTGGAGAAAATTTATGTCCATCACAACCTCCCTCGTGAAGGATTTTATGACTCCTAACCCCGTAGTGATTCAGCCTACAGAATCAGTCGAAGCGGCCATTCAGCTCATGGAAGAGCGTCGTATCAGTGGACTACCCGTCACAGACGAGCAAGGAAAGGTCGTTGGCATTCTGTCAGAAGGGGATTTACTGGTCAGAGAGTCGCCCGTGCAGCCGCCGCTTTATATGACGCTGCTGGGCAGCATTATTTATTTTGAATCGCCCCTCCACTTCCATCAGCACATGAAGAAAGCGCTTGGAATGTTTGTCCAAGATGCCATGACGGAAAACCCAGTTACCATAAGCCCTAACGCACTTTTGGCAGATGCTGCTCATCTGATGCTAGAGAAAAAGGTGAATCGTTTACCCGTGGTGGATGAGCATCAAAAGCTGGTGGGTATTCTCACTCGTCACGATTTACTTTTCGCGCTAAAGCCTTAGGCTGAGGTCAAAAATAGCTAGCCCAAAGAATTTTCAAGGGTACTTTTAATGAGATTCCAGCCCTTGTTATCGGCGATCGCCTGATTTAATTTTTCATACATTTGGTAACAGTGGTTGTTAGCCTGGAGCGGCAATTCCTCATTTTTGACGACAACATTGAGGTGCGTAACATCTTGCGTTGCGCGGGTACTGTCCACAAAAATCTCAACGGTCACAAGCCTAGAAAATGGGATATTTCCAGGCATTTCCCTTGCAACCACAAAATCTTCTTTGAAATATAGAACTTCAAAGCTACAGGCTTTCAACACCTCTTTGACTTGCTCGTAGAATTGGCTGAGGGGAACAGCCACGGTTAAATCATGCGTGTATCGAGCCATACTCAAACTTTGAGTTAAAAACGCCATCTATTTTGCCTATGATACTCAATATTGATCGGCGTTTTGTATTTTGAGGCTGAGATGGACACGCGAAGGGGACGGTTCATCGTTTTTGAAGGGACAGAAGGCGCAGGTAAGTCAACCCAACTGAAGCGTTTACAGCAGTGGTTGGCAGACAGCGGGTGGCTTCGCCATTTACAGCAGTCTTTGCCGCCAGAGGTATCGCCTATGCTGGTTACACGAGAGCCAGGGGGCACTGACTTAGGCCAGCGACTGCGACTGCTTTTACTAGATAGTTCTCTCACCGAAGCACAAGGGCTACCCAGCATTACAGAGCTGCTGCTGTATGCTGCCGATCGCGCTCAGCATGTCCACACTACCCTCAAGCCCGCGTTAGAGAGGGGTACGCTGATTTTGTGCGATCGCTATACCGCCTCCACGGTGGCCTACCAAGGCTACGGTCGTGGGTTAGACCTGGGGTTGATTGGGCAGCTCAATGCGATCGCCACCACTGGCCTTACCCCCGATCTAACCCTTTGGTTAGACTTAGACGTTGAGAAAGGCTTACATCGCGCACGTCAGCGTCAGCCTGAAGTGCCAGAGCTAGCTGGGAAAGATCGCATGGAAGCGGCGGACTTGGCTTTTCATCAACGGGTGCAGCAGGGCTTTGCCGCCCAAGCAGAAGCGAACCCTCAGCACATGGTTCGGATTGAGGCAGGCGTTGCAGAAGACCAAGTGGCAGCACAAATTCAAACGGTGATGGAGCATAAACTACAGCAATGGCATCCACGGCCTTTAACGACCTCATAGAGCAAACCCAGGCCGCTGAACTGCTAACGCAGGCTATTGAGCGCGATCGCATTGCACCCGCCTACCTATTTGTCGGCCCCGATGGCGTGGGGCGCAAGCGAGCCGCCCGTTTATTCTTAGATGCCTTGCTTGAGAAATCGCCGCCGCCTTCAGCCAAAGGACGCGCCTCCCAAGATAACCATCCCGATATTTTGTGGGTAGAGCCAACCTATCAACATCAGGGTAAAGCAATCAGTGCTGCGGCGCTGATTGAAAAAGGCGTTGCGCTCCCCAAGGGTCGCCCCCAAGTGCGGTTAGAGCAAATTCGCAACATCACCCGATTCGTCAGCCAAGCGCCCCTAGAATCACCGCGTTTGCTCGTCATTTTAGATGAAGCACAAACCATGGGGGAATCTGCCGCCAACGGGCTGCTCAAAACCCTAGAAGAGCCTGGGCACTGCACATTGATTTTAATTGCCCCCAGCGTAGACTCCCTTCTGCCGACAATTGTGTCGCGGTGCCAGCGCATTCCATTTCGTCGCTTGAGTGCCGAGGGCTTAAATACGGTCTTACAAAGCCTAGAACTCCATGAGATTTTAGCCCATCGCGCCATCTTAACGATGGCGCAGGGCAGTCCAGGCCGAGCCATCCAATATTGGGAAAAATTACAGGCCATTCCGGCTGAAGTTTTAGCAGCTTGTCAAACCCCTCCTACCACTGCCAGCAGTTGCTTAACCTTGGCACGAGACATTGATAAAGCCCTTGAACTTGAGTCTCAGCTTTGGCTACTCGACTACCTCCAGCAGCAATACTGGGGCGCAGGTTTAACCGCCTCGCTCGCGCCCTTAGAGCAGGCTAAGACGCATCTAATACAGTATGTACAGCCTCAATTGGTTTGGGAGGTCACGTTATTAAAGCTGGCAAACCTTTAGGGTGATTTCCAGAAAAGATTGTACCCTTCGACTTCGCTCAGGGTGCAATCCCTGACGAGTTTAGCTGGCTGAGCGAAGCCCTTAATCAGTCACATACTCTAGTGAGAAACATTGTAGGGTACAATCCCTAACGAGTTTAGCTGGCTGAGCGAAGCCGAAGTCAGCGGTAAATTGTTTTCCAGAAATCATCTAGACTGATAGAGAATTTCTGCAAAATCTCTATCAAAGGGCTTGCCAAGACCTCAACAGTCCGTTACGATAGGGAAGCTAAAATTTAATTCGCCGGGATAGCTCAGTTGGTAGAGCAGAGGACTGAAAATCCTCGTGTCCCCAGTTCAAATCTGGGTCTCGGCATTCTCTGATACAAAACGCTTAAACCTAAAAAATAATGGGTGCGTTCAAGACTTACGATAGTTTGAACGCACCCATTATTTTTGAATCTTGATTTACGCAGGAAACATTTCGCTTTTCGCCATCGCCCTAACGGCATTGTCTTTCATCATAATAATTTGAGACAGATGAATGATCATCTCCTTCATCTGCTGCGGATCCATGCGCTCAACAGAATTTTCGACTAATCTTATTTGAAACTGCTGCTCTAATGTCAAGTTGGAGTTTTCCATGGTGTAACCGAGAAACTAGTTTTGCTCTGCTTTACCTTATGTTGTCCATCGTAGCAAACTTTTGTTAAATATTGTTACTTTTGCAGGCAGGCCAGGTTCTATCCAGGCTCTCTGCTAGGGACAATTGAGATCCTGTAGAATTTTAGAAATGATAAGAAGCCTATGAAAAGGGAACTTTAGAGAGTTTTTCTGTCTCTGAGGCGGTAGGCACAATTTCAATCGTGGTTTCAGGCTCTGGTAGAGTCATTTGCGATCGCAGATTCATGAGGCTAGTTTTAGCCACCACCGCCATCGGCACCGCCACCACCACGCCAACGAGTCCTCCGGTTTTTGCACCCACCAGTACAGAGATGAAGACCCAAACGGGATTTAGACCTGTTACGCTACCCAACACACGCGGAGCCACAAGATTTTCGAGTACCTGCTGCACAATTGCCGCCGCGATGAGAACCTTTAGCCCCAGCCAGATATTTTGGAGCGCCACCAGCAGCGTGACCGAGATAATGCCCACCGTTCCGCCAAAGGGAATCAGCGCCATGGTGCCGATGGTGAGTCCAAACAGAAGGCCAAAGGGCACCTTTAGCACCAAGAAAGTAGGAATTAGCGCAAAGGCCATGCAGCTACCTAAGATGAGCTGCCCAATGAAATAGTTTTGAAAACTTAGACGCAATAGATTCGACACGCTCTTGCGTCTAGAAGGCGGCAGCCACTCAATCAGGCTTTCCCATAGTTCGTCGCCGTGCTGCAAGAGGTAAAACGTGAGAATAGTCGTGATGAGAATTGCAATAGCGGACTCAAACAGGCTGCTGACGGTGCCGAGGGTCAGATTTACGAGGCTTTTGGTGAGGGACTGGATTTGCCCCTGGAGTCGATCTACAAACTGAGCGGTCATGCCGTCTAAGTTGAGATGAATCCCGCGCTCTTCGGCCTCTATGCCCAGCACAATGAGCTGCTGACGACCGGACTCAATCCAGTCGGGTAGGCGTACTGCTAACTGCTGTACCTGAGCATAGGCGAGGGGAAACAGCGTAATGCCTAGACCCAACAGCACTGAAAGCGCCAGCAAAAAGATGATGATAGAAGCAGGTTCGCGCTTAAGGTTGCGGTCTACGCACCAACTCACTGGATAGTTCAGCAAAAAGGCCAGCAGTGAAGCGACAATAATGATGCCAAGGAGTGCGCCAAAAAATTTAGCAATGGACGCCACCGCCCAAAAGTTCAGCACTAAGATAGGCGCTGACAAACCGATCATTAGAAGCCGCGCAGGAACGGTGAGCTGGTTCCACCACTGAAAATAGTTGGATCGATTCATGGGTCTGCCCTTATGCATTCAGACAGTGTATGGCTTTTGAAGCAACGAGCGCGCTGTATGAAAGATGTCACTATTGTATCCATCATTTTGACCTCGTTGGAGCGGTCTTTGCGACTCCAAAGTGGGGAACTTTTGGTTCGCGTCCGGTTTTTAGGGGCAAATGGTTTCCATTTCAGTAACTTTGCGAATGCAGCTACTGGGTTTATGCGATGTTCTAAAGAACACTAAAGTCTCAAAATCACTGAACTATGAAAGACAAATCGCTGAACTCTGTAGCCCCATCACCCCAAGCGCTCCCATGGAAGCGGTGGTCAATTGCGGCGATCGCCACGCTCTGCACCCTAGGAAGCACAGGGGCTAGCATGACATTGCCCGTCTTGGCACAGTCGCGTCTCCCTCAACCTACCCAAGAACGAATGCTGCGAACCCTCACCGTTACAGGGCAAGGTACCGAAAAAATTCCGTCAACCCTGGCTCAAGTTCAGCTTGGCGTTGAGGCTCAGGGCAAAACTGCCCAGCAGGTGCAGCAAGAGGTTGCCAGACGCTCTAGCGCTGTGGTGGCATTGCTCAAATCTCGTAGCGTCGATAAGCTGCAAACCACGGGTATTAACCTCAACCCACAATATAACTACGACAACGGCAAACAGACCCTGACGGGCTACCAGGCCAGCAATACCGTCAGCTTCCGCGTCCCGACCGGGCAAGCCGGCGTGATTATGGATGATGCGGTTAAGGCTGGAGCCAGTAAGATTGACAGCGTTTCTTTTGCGGCGACAGATCAGGCGATCGCCGATGCCCAGAAGGTCGCCCTTCGCAAAGCCACCCAAGATGCACAAGAACAGGCGAAGGCGGTACTGAGCGCACTCGGCTTTGCACCCAAAGACATTATCGGCATTCAGGTTAACGGAGCGAATACACCAACGCCCAGACCCTATCCTATGGCGCTAATGGCTAAAAGTGCAGATTCTGCCGCATCTACTCCTGTTGAGGCTGGAGAGCAATCGGTGCAGGCTTCCGTTACGCTGCGAATTAGCTATTAGATTGATTTTAGCTTGGGTTTCGACTTCGCTCAACCCTCTAACCTACAGGATTTGAGGGTTGAGCGAAGCCGAAACCCGTTTTATAGATAATTATGTCTATACACTTAACTGCCTAAAACTCGTCCATGTTGCTCGGTGCGTTTGCAGATCCGGCCTCATTGTCTCGCTTAGACCCCAGCAAATCGAGACGATCGACACGCACTACAGGCTGATTGCGATCCATGCCCGTACTGCGATCTTTCCAGTGGTCAAATTTGAGAGAACCCGTAATGCCCACTAAGCTGCCTTTGCGCACATATTGGGCGGCAATTTCGGCATTCTTGCCCCATAGCTCTAAATTAAACCAGTCGGGCTGATCATTGTTGCGGGTGCGTCGATCTACTGCCAGCGTTAACTTACAAACGACGCTGCCAGATTCAAAATAGCGCACGTCGGGTTCTGTCCCAACTCGACCGACTAAGCTGACTACATTTAGACTCATACCCACCTAATCTAGATTACGCGCTAGATTTTACGCACAATTTCTTCCCTATCCTAAACTACGGCTTGCCTTTGAAGCGAATGAACTGCTGCATTCACGAGAATCAACCCCAATTTTCATGTTTTACGTAGATCTATCGGCAAAACACCTTCCGCTCTTATGCCAAAAAGTGTCTGCTTCAAAAAATTAGTTTAGACGTGATGCGTCTGACTCTAAAGTCCAGATGGCATAGGCTTTAGGAGTTTGGGTAATAACGCCGTCGTTACCGTTGTCATAAAGCCTGCCGACGATATCTAAGGCTTTATCACGATCTGAGACGGTCTTAAAAAAGCTGTAGAGCTGAGAACCGATAGCGATCGCCGCCAGTCGCTCTTGGGTATCGCTGATCTGAATATGGCAGGTTTGATAGTCTTCTTTGGTCAAGAACAGCTTGCGTTTCATGGCTGGCTCGTAAGACTGAAGAACTAAACTCATGGCTTCCTTTATTTTGCTTGCTTTGCTGCGGTGACTTAGACCCAATGGAGCGCGGAAGCGGCTATGCAGCAACGTGGCTCCTCTATTAAGATATGTAACTTATTTTCATTTGAACACCGTATTTTTGCTGAGATAACCGCCGTTCTGAGGTTTTAGGCTTAAGGAAAGGTCAAGCGCTTAAACGTTTTAACGTGTGACATTTAGACCGCGATCACCCATACTTAAGGGTAATGGCGCACCACAGCTAGGTGATTCTGTGGTTTAGTGCCGTGGCAATTTGAGCCGTTTTTTACTGTTTTGATGACCTGTGGCACAAATCCGAATTGTTGAGAGCTTTGACACCAGCTTTACCCTTAGCCCTGAAGCGAAGGCTGCCCTGTTTGAACTTTTGCGGGGTGAAGTATTTTTAGGACAGCTCATAGCGCAGCTTCAGTGCAAAAGCATTGAGTTTACTGAACTGCTTTTTCAGCCTGTTCCCTATAGTGCCAGCACCCCAAAAGGAATGCCGTCAGAGTTTGAGCCATATTTTGAGTCTGCCGATCACGCTATTGTGAATGTGCCGCCTAACTTTATGTTTAAGGCAAAGATATTTAGCCCAAGTCGTCTCTGCGCGGTTTATCGGCTTATTAAAACCGGATGACCGTCTTTACTTTTGGCTTTATTGAGGGCTTTGACGTGGCACAAAGCGTCTTGGGTAATCTAAAAAGGATACGTTGCGGGTGAGCTTGTCTCTATAAACTGAGTTTTTGCGCTTAAAAGAGAGCTTAAACAAGGTTTAAATTGACAGACCCTCGATTTTCGCGTCAATATTAAAATGTGTAACATTACTTAAAGGCAAGCCAAAATGTCCTTGGAGTTGATCCCCCTCGAACAGTTAGAAGAATTTGCCCGAACCTACGGATACTGGGCGGTTCTGTTTGGGATCATGCTCGAAAATCTAGGCATTCCTCTGCCTGGAGAGTCGATCGTCCTGGTTGGCGGCTTTTTGGCAGGTCGGGGAGACTTAGGCTTTTGGCAGGTTTTGGCCTGCGTTATTTTTGGCGGCGTCGTCGGCAACACCTTTGGTTATTGGGTGGGCGTATACGGTGGCTGGCCTTTGGTATTGCGAGTTAGCCGCTGGTTTCGCATTGATGAGCAGAAGCTGCTCGACATTAAGCAGCGGTTTAGCCTCAACGCAGCGAGAGCGGTTTTTTTTGGACGCTTTATTACCCTTTTACGGATTTTTGCAGGGCCGCTAGCAGGCATTGTTGAAATGCCCTTTGCGCAGTTTATGCTCTACAACGTTTTGGGCGCGGTGCTGTGGTCTTCGGTGATGGTAAGCGGGGCTTATTTTGCGGGGCAGTGGGTGGACTTGACGCAGCTCATTAAATGGGTGAGTCAGTTTAGCGTGGTGGTGCTGGGGGCGATCGCCGCTTGGTTCCTCGTCCCAATTGGGGTTAAGGCCATTCGCAAAACTTGGTTTAAGCCCATCAGCGAATCTGAGACCCCTTAGAGAACGCGCCATGACGACAGTTGCAGAGCGGATAGAGTCTCTTAAGGCAGGCTTGATTGCCGGCGGAATGGCCGCAGTAGCAGAGGGAATCATTCAACTGGCTCAAGGTTTCTCTAGCGTGAACGGCTTAGCCGCAGGTGCCTTGGATGTGGGGTATTGGGTGGGGGTGGCGATCGCCGCATTTTCTGGCTTCCTGTTTGGCGTGACCTGCCGCTATGCCATCCGCAAAGATGAAAACCCTCATCTGTCATCGGGGGTGGTGCTTGCCTTTGGGTTAGTGCGAGGGCTGGCGCAAGTGAACGGCGCAGATTTGAGCGTTTCTGTAATGCCGCTGGTTTTGTTTGCGGTGCTAGAAAGCATTTTGCTGTTTACGGTTGCCTATGTTGGGCTATCTATCGGAATGAGATTGGGCTGGGTTAAGCCTTGTCTATAAGTAGCTGCAATTATCTTTCAATTCAATCTCCTTACTTTATTTTTAGCTCATTGAGCTTTCGGTGATTGGTTGCGATCGCCTCTACAACCTCAGCAGACGATATAAAACCCTTGATAACTCCCTGCGCAGTAAAGGCTTCTGATCTTGGATAAAATCAGTCAGAAGCTCATTCTCGGTACCAAAGAAAGACTTGCCGACAAGAATGGCGAACTGCTCTCGCGTAATGGCACGCTCTGGTGCAAAGCGGTTTCGCCCAATACCTTTGACAACGCCTCTAGAAAACAGCGCTTCAACACTAAGGTAGGCAGCATGATTGGGAGGGACATCTACAAACGTAGGATTAGCAGGACTAACAAGCTCTAGCCCTAGGACATTTACAAGGGCGATCACCGCCCCCCCACGACTCACCACCCCCTGCGGGTTGAAATTCAGGCTTCCATTATCTCCAGTACGAATCATCCCCGCTGCGGCTAAAACCTGAATCGCCTCAAAGTCTGGATCCTCATGAGACACATCATTAAACCAAAATAGCGGCAGACCAAAACGGGCAAGCTGCCCCTGAAACTGGCGTTGGAGCCGACGATCTTTCGCCACATTCCGCAGTTGCACCCCTTGGCTCAGGGCAAACGCTGCTAAATGTCCTCCGGCTTCGCCAATCGCCCACTCAATGGGATGCATACGGTAAGCAGAATTGGTAATATGCGTGGTGCCAATGCTCTTGGCAGACAAAATTAAACCATCCGTGCGGATAGGAATTAACGCACCCAATGGAATCGTAAACGGGAGTGAGCGATTGCCATCTTTGCCCAGATCGACATGCCCAGGTGCCTCATTGGGGTGAAAGTCAAGATAGTGGTACTGCCCAATGCCAACCGAGTCTTCAAAGCTACGGGCGCGAGCTGCACCAGGAAAAAACTTTGCCGCCACATCTTCATGGCGCACGGTGGTGAGCGCTACTCCCCGCCGCGCTTCACGGATGTAGGGTTCTAGGGCAATGCCATCTGCCGTCCAGGTCAGGTCGCCCCGTGGAGATAGCGTTGGGGCGGCGTTCGACTGCAAAAAGCGGAGATAGGCTTGAGCGCGATCGCGTCCTCTGGCAATAACCTGCTGACGCTCTTGCCGACTCACCCCCGTCAGCACCGCCCCAAATAAATAATCGTTCCCGCAGCCTTGGGGTGCATCTGGCCCTAGAGCGCTGGTGCCCCAGTTCATGACGCTGACATCTTGGTCATGCACTATACCGTCTTCAATACTGCGCTGAAGACGGCGATAACGGAAGATCCCCATCGGGTCAAAGAAGGCTTTGGCTTCCCAGCCGTTTTTGCCTTTCGTCCAAAAGTTACTGGGGAAAGATTTAGGGTCAAGCCAAGGCTCAACGCCATAGCCAGCCGGAGCTGGAATGGATACGGGAGATAGTGCTTTCTCGACTACGGCACAAAAAGTAAACGCCTGTTGACATAAAGGGCGAGGCTCCTCGGGCAAAATGGCTTCCCCTGTTTCGCTGCGAGATTCTTGACCGATGCGCGATTCGATGGCACCTAGCTCTAACAGGTCGCCTAAGTCGGTCGCTTCAATCACAACATCGCCATTGACAGTGAAAGATCTGCCGTTTTCTAGGTCTTGAAACACAACGCCTGTCACACAGCGATATTCGCCCTCTACGTCTTGCGTCAGCACCTGAACTGGCTGGGCAAAGGGAATAATGGTGAGTCTCCCCTCTTTGATGTAGGGTTCGATGCCTTGATTCAGGGCGATCGCCGCAACCACAGGCGTTACCGAAAAATGGCTCACCCAACTCCCGCCAGGGTTATGAATCACTCGCCCTTCAACGGGCTGAAGCTGGCGCTGGCGATCGCGGAACTGGCGCTGCGCCCTAGAAATGCAGAAATACTCCCCATTCTCAAGCTGATTGGGGTCACGCTGGTCGGCAGGCACGAGCGCCTTAGGAGCCATCAGCGGCGCATCATCAGACGCAGGGAGTGCCTGAGCCGTAAACTGTCCGCCTAAAACTTTTTGAGGCTGCACGAGACAAACGGTGGCTCCTGCCTGGAGCGCCCCTAATGCCGCAGCGTAGGCTGCTGTCGAACCGCCCACCACTAAAATCGGGCATCGCAGCACCTGCTCATTTTCGGGTCTTAGAAAGGCGCTATCGTCCAAAATTCCAGCAGATGATGACATAGGCGTTGAGCAACCAATACAACCCGAATTCAAGAAATGACATTACCTTAAAAAAGGCGTCATGAGAACAAAACGTGTCATCAGAGAATCGTCCGGCGATCGCCCTTATCCTAGGTGCAACCCAAGGCATTGGCTTGGGGTTCGTGAAACACCTGCTCCAACAGCCCAATATTGCCAAAATCTTCGCCACTTACCGAACGCCAGACGCTGCTAGTGAACTGTTGGCGCTTAAGGCCGCTCACCCAGATC
>JAGVDA010000106.1 GCA_020058975.1 Thermosynechococcus sp. WC_1
CAGATACGGCTTTGCTGGGCACCTTGGCTGACAGCATTATTGTGGTGGCACGACCCAATCATTTAGACTATGGCAGCGTCGCTTCGGTGCTGCCGATTGTAGAGCAGTGGGGCGATCGCGTTTTAGGACTGGTCGTCAATGGTGTGCCTCTTAATCAGGCCACCTACAGCTACAGTGTCCCCGATGCGCCCATCGCGCCCGATACGTCACCCCAAACGCCGCTTCCTTCCGCGCGGTCTAAAGCGTCACAGCAGCTTCCCGCCACAATTAATTTAGACAGACTTGAATCGCCGCTGGCAAACCCTCAGCCAAGCGCTCAAATTGAGACTCGTACTGAGCTGCAATCTGACGGTCATCAGACGTTGAATCAAGCCGATCTCTCGCAATTGCCAGACGCTGATCTTCAGCAGTTAGTCGAAACGCTGAGTCAAAATTGGTTAAGAGCAACCCGACTGATCCAAGAGCAGGAGGAGGAGCTAGATTTACAGTCCCAAACGGTAAGCGAACTCCAGTCGCGGCTTCATAGCGCCAGAGACTATCACCGTCACGCCGCCAGCGAGTACGACAAACTGAGTCTAGAGGTTCAGCTTGCCGATGAAGAAGAGCGAAAACGACTGCTCGATCAAACCCTAGGAGGCCAGCGGCGACGACTCAGAGACCAACATGAAATCCTGCGTCAAGCGCTTGAACTTCTGCGAACAAAGCAGGGGAGCGCTTCCACAACGGTCTTACCTAAATTAGATGACTTTACCGTTGCCGCGAAGGGAAAGTACCCGTGGCAGTGAAAGGGGGGCAGTGAAAGGGGGGCAGTGAAAGAGGGGCAGTGAAAGGGAGGCAAAACGGCGATCGCCCAGGAAAGATTTCTGCGTTGCCTGTAAGAAAACCGTCACGGATACCTAAAGTTTGTCAGAATGGAGAGTACGGCAAGATTAAGCCGATTCTTTGTGGTGGCTGGCATACAGGCTTATGACTGAGGTTCCCGTTTCTCGTATTCGCAATTTTTCAATCATTGCCCATATTGACCACGGCAAATCCACCCTGGCTGACCGCCTGCTCCAGGCGACGGGAACCGTTAGCTCACGGGATATGAAAGAACAGTTCCTCGACAACATGGAGCTAGAGCGCGAGCGCGGCATCACCATTAAGCTTCAGGCAGCGCGGATGAACTACACCGCCGCCGACGGGCAAACCTATGTGCTTAACCTAATTGACACGCCAGGGCACGTTGACTTCACCTACGAAGTGTCGCGCTCCCTTGCCGCCTGTGAAGGGGCACTGCTGGTAGTAGATGCCTCCCAAGGGGTTGAGGCGCAAACCCTAGCCAATGTGTACCTCGCTCTCGAAAACAATCTCGAAATCATCCCCGTCCTCAACAAAATTGACCTACCTGGGGCAGAACCCGACCGCGTAGCGGGGGAAGTAGAAGAAATTATTGGTCTTGATTGCAGCGACGCTATTTTGGCCTCGGCAAAGGAGGGTATTGGCATCGCTGAGATTTTAGAGGCGATTGTCCAAAAGGTGCCACCCCCTGCCGATACCGTAGACCAGCCCCTACGCGCCCTCATTTTTGACAGCTACTATGACCTGTATCGCGGCGTGGTGGTCTATTTTCGGGTGATGGATGGGAGCGTTAAACGGGGCGATCGCGTTCGTCTGATGGTCTCTGGCAAAGAATACGAGATTGATGAACTGGGCGTATTAGCCCCCACCCAAAAGCCTGTGGACGAACTCCATGCCGGAGAAGTGGGCTATTTTTCTGCCGCCATTAAAGCCGTTGCCGATGCCCGCGTGGGCGATACCATTACCCTAGCGGCAAAACCCGCAGCAGAGCCACTGCCAGGGTACGTTGAAGCCAAGCCGATGGTCTTTTGCGGCATGTTCCCCATTGATGCGGCTCAGTTTCCTGAGCTGAGGGAGGCACTAGAGCGACTTAGCCTCAATGATTCGGCACTACGCTACGAACCCGAAACCTCTAGTGCGATGGGCTTTGGCTTCCGCTGTGGATTTTTGGGTCTGCTGCACATGGAAATTGTGCAGGAGCGTCTAGAGCGAGAGTACAATCTTGACCTCATTATTACCGCGCCTTCTGTGGTTTATCGCGTCACCAGCATTAAAGGTGAAGTAGAGCTAATCGACAACCCCAGCAAGCTTCCTGAACCTCAAGCGCGCGAAAAAATGGAGGAACCCTATGTCCAAGTGGACATGATTACCCCAGAAGAGTATGTGGGTTCCCTCATGGAGTTGGCGCAAAGCCGACGGGGAGAGTTTAAGGACATGAAGTATCTCACCCAAGGGCGCACCACCGTCACCTATGAGCTGCCTTTGGCAGAAGTGGTAACAGACTTTTTTGACCAGATGAAATCGCGATCGCGTGGCTATGCCAGCATGGAATACCACATCATTGGCTACCGCGAAAATACGTTAGTCAAGATGGATATTTTGATTAATGGCGACCCAGTGGATGCCCTCGCAGCGATCGTACATCGAGACAAAGCCTATTACATGGGTCGTGCTTTTGTCAGCAAACTCAAAGAGCTGATTCCGCGCCACCAGTTTAAGATCCCGATTCAGGCGTCGATCGGGTCTAAGGTGATTGCCAGCGAAAGTATTCCGGCCTTGCGCAAGGATGTATTAGCTAAGTGTTACGGCGGGGATATTTCCCGTAAGAAAAAGCTGCTAGAAAAGCAAAAGGCTGGGAAGAAACGGATGAAGTCGGTCGGTCGCGTGGATGTGCCCCAAGAGGCATTTATGGCAGTGCTGCGTCTGAAGGATGAGTAGCCGCGAACAACGCTTAGCGTTAAATGCCAGCTTGAACCAGCGCCTCGGTTAAGAGATTCAAAATACCCAGGGTATCTGCCCAGTCTGTCAGGTAGCTATAGTCTAGGTTGTCACACTGAACCTTTAAGACCCCTAACACGTCGCGCCACTGCTTCTGTGACTGACTGGCTTTTCCCCAAACCAGCTTTTGGAGAATAATATCTTCTGGAGACACAATCCAAAATTGTGATAGGCCATCAACCGAAATGATTTGCCTGCGGGTCATTTTTGATTGATCGAAGGGGGTATTGGCTGCGATCGCAATATCTACATTACCCAATGTTTCGGAATGAATAACGTTTAGGATCTTACCCGTGCCCCGTTGAATGTCTTCAACAGCCCCAGCAGGGCAATAAAAGCCCTGTTGTTCTAGTGCAGCGACAAGATTGGTGATCGCAACCACGTTAATTTGCACCACCAAGTCTAGATCTCTGGTGGTGCGCGGTTCGCCGTAGGCTGTACTCGCAACGCCACCCGTGACGTAATAGGGCATCGTCAGAGATTCAAAAATGCGGTGCATTTGTGCGGCGAGTTCAATAGAATCTTGAATCCACAACTGTTCATTTCCTCCAGCGGACAGGCATTTTGGGGTAAATTTTTCTCCGAGCAAAACCTGGGCAAATCGTAGCTTTAGCGCTGGATTTGCCATGTCTGGATTTGCCCGCTTAACGCCCCAGAGAGATAAAGATTTAGCCCCTCTCGTAAGTTTGGCAGTATGCGCCAGTCTTTTTGAATTTGACCATTGGCGCAGCAGACTAAATTGCAGCGCATCCGCATCAATACTCGTATCCTCTGATTGGGGACGGTAGCCCTGTTTTACTGTGGCTTGCGGCATCGGGGGCATTGGCGATCGCTCTATTCCGTAAACCCTAAGTACGCTTCAAAATACTTAGCCCGTGGCTATCAGTCCCGCAGGTTTTGAGTAGCCCATAGGCTTGACTTAGCTCCACCACCATTCGCGTTTGAGCAGGACTCGGTTGCCAAGGATCCAAATGACCATAGCAGTAGTAAGCTTCAACACCATCAATCCCAAGGCGCACGGCAGCAGAAATTAGCTCGGCAGGCTGTTTTTTATACCGAACTGGATGCGCCAAAACAGCTAGCCCCCCCGCATCCTGAATCGCTCGAATAACCTGAACTGCTTTCGCTGCTTCACCAACAGGAGATCGACCCAGTAAATAAGGCTTTATGGCTATATGCTCAGGGTTAAATCCATATCCTAAAAGGTGAACCTCGATATCTAATAATTTGGTTGTAATTTCAATCCCTGACCACAAATAAGGAAATACCTGATTTTGGGTGTTCTGTAGGTTCCAGCGATCTAACCAACGCTTTGCCACACTATACCCTGCCACAGTGTGGTGATCGGTAATTGCTAGCCCTGTTAAACCAGAAGAAATAGCCTGCTGTACCAACTCTTCTGGACGCATCTGACCATCGGAATAGATGGTATGAAGGTGAAAATTATAGATTAATGGACAACTGTCAGGCGTAATTGACTGAAAGACTGATTTAAGAGACGTTACAGCTCCCTGCAAACCTGGATTCACAACCATCGTGGCGCTGTCCTATGTATTGCCCAACAAGATCCTAATATTATTTTTAGAATGCCGCTAGATTCTAACAACCTTATTGAGTTGTAGGACAGTCTGCCGCCATGACAATAATGGATTAGCTCAAATCTAAGGTCAAGCCTCAGGCTCTGGTGCTGAAGGGGAATTGAGAAAATAGCTTAAGAACGCACCTAAAAAGCCAATGCTAAACCCAGCAACATTACGGAAAATAGGGAGCCATTCGGTTGTCCGAACCAGGACTGGACCTAGCCCAAAGGATAAAAACAACATGCCCCACAGCGGAGAAAACAACAACGCCCACTGCCAAGCAAAAACTTGACCTTCTTTGCGCGGACGACCCGAAAAGCCACAAATAATTCCACCAATGACGGATGTAACCAGTGTTAAAATCCACTGCTCTTGAGGTAAACCTGGCACTACACTACATCCGCCTTTGCGCAGACATCCTTCTACAGAAGCCAATGCCTGGGTGATTGCCTGGTCTTCGCCGTTATCACGCACAAAGTATTGGTTGCCGAATCGGGTTTGTAGCTCAATCCAAAATGTGCGCGGCAGTAAAGGGTAAAAATCATCCCCAACGGCAAAACTAAGAATGTTGCCGCCTTTTCCATCCGCCACCAGCACCACACTTTTCTTGTCGAGATTCCAAAAGGGGATTACAGCTCTGCCTGGGGTTTGCTCAAACTGGGTCAAGACACGCAGTCTCCAGCCTGTTTCTGCCTCAAACGTCTCCAGTTCTTTCACTAAATTCTCTTTCTGAAGGCTCGTGAAGGTTTTGGCTAAATCCACCACGGGCGTTGGCTCGGTGGGTAAAAGTTGGGGGTTGTCATAAGCCCTTGCCTCTGTCCCCATAGCCCACAAACTCAATACAACCATCAAGGCTAAACCCGCTCGAAGCCAACGCCGCAGAAGAGAATGTTTCATGAACTTATAAAAATGTTATGGAGCCGCTATTTGTCGCTAGGCAAGTGTTGTTAAGCAAGTTGGCAAGTCTTAACACTTGTTTACGTTTCTCTAATAATACTACGACTCCAGCTCAACGTGCCCAACTCCAAAAGCGGATCAGATCCTCCTTTGAAAATTAAACGTAAGCGTTATTCGTGCTGGCAATCGCAGCCTGATGCATTTTTGAGAACAGTTAGACTAACCTTGTAAAGGGGCAAACAGCAGCAGCAGCCGTGAATGAGCCTGTTTGCACTTAAAAACTTAGCGGGAGAAAATTCGGTGGCTCATACCATAGTGACCAATGTTTGTGAGGGCGTTGCAGATTGTGTTGATGCTTGTCCGGTAGCCTGTATCCATGAAGGACCAGGCAAAAACACCAAGGGAACCGACTGGTACTGGATTGATTTCTCAACCTGTATTGACTGCGGCATTTGCCTCCAGGTTTGCCCTGTAGAGGGCGCAATTGTGGCAGAAGAGCGCCCTGAACTGCAAAAAACGCCAGCATAGGGTAGCTCCCCTGATTGGATAAGCCCTTGGGGATGGAGCAAAGTGACGACAACTGGTTCTAGTGACTGGTGGTTAGCCCTCTCTCTCGTAGCTGCTGAATAAAAAAGTCTTCGAGAGTGGGGCGAACCAAATCCATTTTGAGAAGCTGGGCTTGGCTCTCATGTAGAGCGTGCATCAACTGTTCTGGCTCACCGCAAAATTCACCATGCCAGCGATCGCCCTGAATCTCTAGACCAGGCACTCGTTGATGTAGTGCTTCTGCATCGCCCCCGCGCCCCTGAATTTGGTAAATTTCACTGTCAGTCCCCAGCAGCTCATTTAGGGTACCTTCACAGATGAGATCGCCTTGGGCGAGAATGGCAACGCGATCGCAAATTACCTCCACATCTGACAAGACGTGGCTGTTGAAAAAAATGGTTTTGCCTTGGGCTTTA
>JAGVDA010000255.1 GCA_020058975.1 Thermosynechococcus sp. WC_1
CCTTCCCTACTCCTTTGCGCGGATGGTTGCCAGAGACAAAGAAGTGATCGATGTATCCGTTCTGTTGGATATCAGCATAACCAACAGGTTTACCGTCAATTTCAGCGACGAATGGATTGATTCCATTGATTCGATGCACCCAAAGCGCTTGATCAAGATCCGATGGTGCCCAGGCATTCAACTGCTTCTCTGAATAATCATTTCTAGCAATAAGATGTATAGCGGAGTAGAAAATCTCGAAAAGCGCGAGTTCTTCGCCGGGTTGAAAGCGTCGGATCTTCATAGGTCGCTATTTTTGAGGTCTAACGGTTGCGTTCAGCGGCGGTATATGAAAATCAAAGTAAACATTAGGTTTTATCCGTCCGCTGCAACGCGATTGCTAGGCGCGTTGAACGGAAAATACCTAACTGAAGTGCCCACTGGTATGAGACAAAGAGAAGATCATCTGCTATGTCTAGCAAACACTCAGGAGTAAAAAAAGAGCAATCCTCACCCAGATCCCGACTTATGAAATCCAATACATTTCCATGAGCTAAATCATTGCGAAGTGCAACTATTTTTACATCAACACGATTAGGCTTTTTCGTTTGAAGCTTTGTAAGGAAGTCATCTTCTCCTGGAAAGGCCAGTTGCTCAATAGGTAACCCCTCCTCTCTTGCCTGTAAAATAAGAAGGTTGCTAAGCACTCGATAATCACTGAGTTCTGACTCAAAATTGAAGTCATGAAGCTGATGCATTGTGACCCGCAAGCTTGCTTCAACACCTGTAAGAAGTGCCAATATGCCTGGTAAATATAACTGTTGATATAGTGCTTCAATACCCTGAACAAAATACCAGTGCATTTCTGCACCACGGAGAGCGTCAAGAATATCCCTCTGAAAAGACTTCATACTCCATAAATCAGATAGATTAGATAGCCTCATATTTTCCATGTGCAGACTGTACGCCTAACTAGATTTTAGGCGGCAGACCGGCGGCTCACAATACCAGACCACTGTACCTGACGGCGGCTGTCTCGACGGTAAGAGAAAAATCGTTCAGGATCTTGGTAGGTACAGTGAGGGGCGATCGCAATTTGCCCCTCCGTCAACCCCAACTGTTTCAACTGAATCGCATTTACCTGCCGCACATCGAGTCGAGCATGGCCTTCTTTTTCGTCTGCAAAAACAGGCGGAGTAGGATGCTGAATTAAAGACTTAACAATCTGTTCAGCGTTAAGTTCTCGATCCTGAATATCCAGCGTTTCAGGGTCTAAAATGCTCTGACCCACTTCAGCCGCCACTGCATTAGAAACCTGATAGACCTCTCCTGCGATCGCAGGCCCCATCGCAACGCGCAGGTCTTTAATTTGGCTGCCGTTAGCCTGTAGCTTAGCGATCGCCATTGGCACAATCTTCGCTGCCGTGCCGCGCCAGCCTGCATGTACTGCTGCGACTTGACCTGTCTGGATATCGGCAATGAGTACAGGGGTGCAGTCTGCGGAACAGACCCAGACCGCCTCGTGGGGGCGATCGCTATACAGTCCATCTGCATCAGGAAACAGCCCTTCTTCTCCCTCTAAAGGCTGAGGATGCTGAAGAATCTCGCTGGAGCTTAAAACTTGGTTGCCATGCACCTGCTTAACGCGAAATACCTTTGCATCAGGGTGAATCGCAACAGTAAGGTCTTGAGGGACTTGAGGCCAAGTTTGACGGGTAAAAAAGCCGTGAGGCCAAGGTTCTAAAAGGCTACAGGTCAGGTAGGTCGTTTCTTGCCAAGTTTGCCAAGTCCACGTTGATGTCATCTGTAATGCAAGCCCCCCAGAGCCAAATATAACGCCTATATTAGCGTGGTTAAACTTTTATCGAAACGCACACGATGGGTTAGGTTATGTCTACCTTGAGTCTCCTATCCCCATTGCCATAATGATTGTAGTGTTTTAGTAGAAGGGCGATCGCCTAACCCAAATTGCGCCAAAATAACCTGAATAATCACCTGAGCAAAGTGGCTCGGAAAGCGAAACCGTTCCTGAGCGTGATCTAAAAAGAAGGTGTTGTAGTATTTTCCCAATCTTTTTTCGAGATTAGCAATATCTTGCAGCAAAGGTTCCATCTCCCATAAACGATGGGAATGCTCCTGCAACAAAACCTGCGCTGCATTCCGAAAATGCATCCCTTCATCTTTTACCAGATAGCGACCAACCCGCTGCACCGCAGGCCCAAAATGGGCGTAATATTCTCGTAAATCATGCCGATAAGAATAGACCGAACTCATCTCATCAAACATCAGCGTCACAAGCATCGTAAATTCATCTCTTAAAACCCGTTCAATGGGCTGTGTTTCATGGACTCGCGCCTCAAAGCAACGATCCATTTCTGCATAGCTAACCCCCGCGATGCAGCGATAAGTTCGGCGTAGGGCTTCATAGTGCTTCAGTTCATCCGCTAGCCAGAGGTTCAACATCTTTAAAAAAGCTTCCGACATTTCCCCTTTTCGTGCCCAAATATAGTCATAAAGCGCTTGGGCATCCCCTTCTGAGTAAACATCTCGCGCTAGTAAAACCCGAAAATCTTTCAGAACTGGAGCTGGAATTTTGTCAAAATATTGGGGGGCAACAACATGATCTAAGCCAATGACCTCATCAATATTCCAAAGGTTTTGGCGGGGGTTGAATAAATGGATTGCGGTTGCCTTCATAGAATCATCTAACCTGGCAGCAAACTTAAGCTGGGTCTGAAATATACAGGCCATCATCAGAAATGATGTGCGGAATAATGAGACAGTGACGACCGGTAATGCGAGAAGTATCGCCCCGTAAAATAATTCCGGCAGGTTCATCGTTAATCACCCAACTCCCCACCATGTAGTGGTAGCCAAAAGCTTGGGGCAGTTCAATATACTCCTGGTGAATATACCCTTCCGTTCCATAGCCCATCGAAGCCCGCTGTTCTAAAGCGCCCATCCCCACCTCAATGGAAAGGCCAACTCCCTCCATGCCCAGTAGAGGCTTCTTTACATGCATATTCAGCATCAGCTTCGTGGCATCAGGGGACATATCATGGTCAAAGTAGGTGGCAAGTAAGTATTGCTGATAATCTGTGTTCTTAAACCGCTCCCACATTAGAGCCATTGCACCCTTATTAGAAAGCACCTGTTTCCACAGGGGTTCTAATACCTTCACATCACCTTTTTCTAGACGCTGGGCTAGAGCTTTGGTACATCCTGCATTCGCCATATCATTTTGGATGTCTGACCAGTCATACATTTTCCAGAGCAACGGAATGCGATCATTGGCATGATCGACAAAGTACCCGTCTTCATCTAGCCCTATTCCCCGCTGAATTAGGTTGCCAGTATCATCTTTGAGGTCGCGTAGATAGACGACCTGCGTATAGATTTCAGGGTCAACTTCGTCGTGCAAAATTTGAATGAGCTGCATCGCCATTTCTAGGTCTTCTTCTAGCCTTTCATCGACTAGGAATGAAATGCCTGTTTCCTTGAGGCGGTAGGCTTTTGCAATCCAGCGCCATTGTTCTGCGATTTGCTCCCAAAACTCATTAAATTGGCTGGCATCGCTCGGCAAGGGCAATGCACTATTTTGATGATTTCGATAGTAATCGACAAACCAATTCCACTGGTAAACGGTTTCTGCGCCCAAGAGGGGCGTTTCGCCATTAATTTCAAGGAGCTTGATCGCACCCGCTTCGTTCACCACAAGGTCAAAGCGAGTCATGAGGGTCAAGTCTTCGTCAGGCTCCACTCGATCCCAACTTTGTTTGATGGCAGGCCAATATTCAGTCCGGATTTTTAGAAGGGCTAATCGCTTATCTACCGCGTCAGGGTTTTCTTCTGTAAAAAACCAGTCCAAAAACTCCACACACATGCCCCAGAGTTGCTCAGTTGCTTGGGCGATCGCCGTTTCCTCTCGGTGGTCAAACTGAATGACAAAAGGTTGCGCAAGCGCCTCAATCCAATATTTTTGCAGCGGATCGCTCAAAACCTGGGACTGATAGGCATTCTCGCGAATATGCTGTTGCCACTGGGGTCGCCGCAGTACTGGTAGGGCTTTCATATCCTATTTCCCACCACGCCCTGTGCTTTTGAAGGATGAGCCAAACCCCTGTTGGCCACGTCCTGAAATCGTTCCTCGTGCAGAGATTCCTTCAGGGCGCTGGGGAGCTTGGTTGGTGGTATATCTAGGTACCTGTACCCGCCCCGCTGTGGTTTTCGCCACGGTTTGACCAAAGGCGGTCACGACCTGTCCAGGGGTATTGCTGGCATAGACGGGACGAGTTTCATAAACCCGTCGGTAGTAGCCACCATAATTGACGTAACTGTACTGCGGGGAGCTGTAGGGATAAAAATAGGTGCCGCCATAGACGGGACGATAGCCTGAGCTAGCCGAAGAAGTAACCGTCTCGCACTGCACCCCTTCAGATTGGCAGTCTTGCTGGTTGGCATAGATGGGAGCCGTTCGTTCGTGTTCTTGGCGGGCTTCTAAAAGTTGCGGCGCACAGTCTTCCGGCTTCATGATAGGAGGCGTAGGCGTTTGCTTTAGGTCGCCCCGTTGCGCTGCGGCTAACTGAGCCTGATAGTTTTGGTTCTGTTGTTTAATATCTGCTTTACACTGCTGCTCTGTTTCATAAAAGACGGCATCAATCGGTTCATTTTGAGTTTGGTCGATATCTGGCTTATTGCAGCTCGAGACAAGCAGTGAAGCAATAGCGGCGATCGCCAAACTTTGCTGCACTCTTTCCCTCTGAATCAGACGGGGTTCTAG
>JAGVDA010000027.1 GCA_020058975.1 Thermosynechococcus sp. WC_1
ACCTATCTTGAGCAAGGCGGAACGCTTGAGAAAGCGGTTCTTTCTATAGAAGATCATCTCTTTGAAACGTTTATGGTGGGGCTTCGGCGCACCCAAGGGGTTAATCTAAAAGACTTAGCGCAGCGCTTTGGGACTCACTGGGTAGCGCCTATGTGCGAAGCTTTGCAACCCTATCAAGAGAAAGGATGGGTGATACTGAGGCCGGAGGGGACGCTGCGTCTGAGCGATCCTGAAGGATTTTTGTTTTCAAATACGGTTTTGGTGGCGTTATGGGAAGCCCTTTCTGTACAGGCTTTGGGATAAATATCAATGGCGATGGATCAAAAAGCCAGGAGAGTGGGTCATGGCTTTAATCATTAGAGTTGTATTGCTGCTGCTATTGCTAGGTATGGGCATTGCCCTTCTAGTGCAAAACTCGGTGCCCATTGCGATCACCATTTTAGGGGTGCCTACTCAACTCATTTCCATCGGCTGGTCAATTGTGGCTGCGGTGTTGCTAGGACTACTGATTGGCGTGGTTTTGCAGTATGTGTTGCGGGGCGCGCCTGCACTGCGATCACCCAAACTCCCTTGGCTGAAGCGCTCCAAGACTAAACCTCGTCGCCCCAAACAGAAAGCTACAAAACGAGCGAATCGTTCTGCTTCGGGAGCTTCGGACTGGTATCAGCCTGCTAGCCAAGACTGGCAGGATCGATCACCCCAGGCTTCGGGAAGGAAATCGTCCCAAGCATACGAGGATGCTGAGCCGTCTCAGAGATCGCGTTGGAGTAATTTGTTTGAAACAGAAGAAGACGAATCGAGCTATCCGCGCCGAGAGAAAAAGGAACCGGAGAGCGATCGCGTAGTAGATGCAGATTATCGCGTCATTCGACCGCCCACTCGCCCCCTGACAGACCCAGAGTGGGACGATGAGTTTTTTGAAGACAGACGATAGGTTCCTAACATTGATCAAGGTTGCAAGATAGAAGTTGGGCTTAAGATAAAAAAGCCGCCCTACCGCTTTGAGATCAAGGACATAGACTGCATCATGGTTCAACTCACCCCCACCCCTAGCTACAGCATTACCGTCCAGGTGCAAATCCCTAATTATGCTGGAATGCTGGCGCGGGTAGTGCAGGCCATTGGTGAAGCGGGGGGCAGCATTGGCGACGTAGATGTGGTTCGACGAGATCGCACCTCCGTCATCCGAGATATCACCATTGACACCGCCAGCCAAGACCATGCCGATACCATTGTGCAGGCGCTCAAAGACCAGCCCGAAATTCAGGTTCTATCGGTCAAAGACCGTACCTTTGAACTCCATCAGGGCGGCAAACTTATCACCATCAGTAAACTGCCGCTCCAAAGCCAAGATGAACTGGCAATGGCCTATACCCCAGGCGTGGGGCGCATCTGTATGGCGATCGCCAACGACCCTGAGCGCGTCTATGAGCTAACCATCAAAAAAACAACCGTCGCAGTCGTCACCGATGGCAGTGCCGTACTGGGACTGGGCAACATTGGCCCAGAGGCGGCACTCCCCGTCATGGAAGGGAAAGCGCTGTTATTTAGAGAGTTTGGACAGCTCAACGCCTTCCCCATCTGTTTGGCAACTCAAGACGTGGATGAAATTGTAGAGACGGTGAAGCGCCTTGCCCCTGTCTTTGGCGGCATTAACCTAGAAGACATCAGCGCCCCCCGCTGTTTTGAAATCGAGGCGCGACTTCAGCGAGAGCTAAATATCCCTGTGTTTCATGATGACCAGCACGGTACTGCCATTGTGGTGCTTGCGGCACTCACCAATGCCTTTAAGCTTGTGGGCAAGTCTTTAGAAACGGTCAAAATTGTGATCAATGGCGCAGGGGCGGCTGGGATTGCCATTGCGCGGCTGCTGCAAAAAGCTGGGGCTACTACCATTTGGATGTGCGATCGCCAGGGCATCCTCAGCACTACAGACATTACGCTCACTCCAGAGCAGCGATTGTTTGCCATTGAGTCCTCTGGTTCTTTAACAGACGCGCTGAAGGGTGCCCATGTGTTTATCGGGGTCAGTGGTCCAGGTGCGCTTACCCCCGACATGATTCGCGGCATGGCAAAAGACCCGATTGTGTTTGCAATGGCGAACCCAGTGCCCGAAATTCAGCCGGAGTTGGCGAAGGGCTTAGTGGCGGTAATGGCAACCGGACGCAGTGACTACCCCAACCAAATTAATAATGTATTGGCGTTTCCTGGCATTTTTCGTGGTGCGCTGCACTGCCGCGCTGCCAGCATTACGACACGGATGCATTTGGAGGCGGCTCATGCGATCGCCGCTCTGGTTAGCCCCCAAGAGTTAACCGCAGAACACATCATTCCATCTGTGTTTGATAAGCGCGTATCTGATGCCGTTGCCGCCGCTGTAGAACAGGCTGCTCGCGAAGAAGGCGTTGCCCAATGTTAGGAAAAGAGGCTACCGTGTACCGAGAACTCCGACGGCAACGACGAAAGACTCAGCTGGCAAAACATTTAGCCGAACTTCAGACGAATGCGCTGCATAAGGTCAATGACTTTGATGCCCATTCTCTCTACGACGAAAATGAACTACCGCATTGATTGTGGATACTTCGGCAGTTATGGCGATCGCCACTGAACGTAAACTTCCGCTTTTGTATACTGGCAAAGATTTTGAGGCCGCTGGCTTTTGAGGCTGCACATGAGATCGCCGCTCTGGTTAGCCCCCAGGAGTTGACCACAGAACATACAACAGTTTGTAGTCATACAGGGGGACGCTCATGATTCTAGCAAGCCTTCTTAGAAAGAATCTCACGAACTAAATTGTCCCTTATTAGACTGCGATTCGCTGTATCGTTCTATCTATTTTTGAACCG
>JAGVDA010000545.1 GCA_020058975.1 Thermosynechococcus sp. WC_1
CCCAAGCTTACGAGTGGCAGGGTTGGGCGGGCAGACCGTAGCAAGGCGATCGCAGCTTGAGCGCTTGAGTCTACAAACGCTTCAGATTTCTAAACTCAATGTTTTGGTGGTCAATAGCCCCGTTTTTCAAACCGTAGGGATAGATGGAATTATTGGTCAAGATATTTTGAATCGCTATGTACAGCACTGGCGATTTGGCCCTGTTGGCTCTCTCGGTACGCCAGAAACGGGCAGCCTTAATTTAACGCCGCTGGGGTCTCGCTGAAGCACAGCTTCATACGAGCGCAGCCGCCCAGAAAATACCTTATAAGAAAGCAGCAAAGCCTAGTATTGCGTCACTCTTAAGTTGATAGATAATCGGGGGGCGTAAAACCGTTACGCCCCCAAACAGCCTTACTTATAGGCTGCAATCCCTCTATCAACAAGGGCTTTCACCTTATCGACATCGTGCCACCCGCGAATCTCAACCTTTTTCTTTTGAAGATTTTTGTAGGTCAAGAAAAACTCAGAAATTTCATCTAACCGATGCTGGGCAATATTGCTCAGGGACGTAACGTGGGTAAAACGCGGGTCTTGGTCAGGGACGCACAAAATCTTCTCATCACCCTCACCACCATCAATCATTTCCAAATAGCCGATGGGTCGTGCTGCAATCACACAGCCTGGAAACGTGGGTTCGTCCATAATGACCATCCCGTCAAGGGGGTCGCCATCGTCGCCCAAGGTATTAGGGATAAATCCATAGTCATAGGGATACATTACAGAGGAGTACAAAACGCGGTCTAGGGCAAACGCGTTCATGTCTTTGTCAAATTCGTACTTATTTTTGCTGCCTGCCGCAATTTCAATCAAAACATTGATGAGTCCGGGCTTGGGCTGGGCAGGAATGCGTGTTAAATCCACTAGAGCAACTCTCCAAGTAATAACGGTTGAGGCAAACAGAATTGAACCATAAAGCGTAAAATGTTCAATCCCGCCATTCAGTGCGGTAGCATTCATTCAATGCGGTAGGGACAAAACGCCCTAAACGCCAGAATTAGCATTGTTTCGTTTGTCAGTAAAGAATAACCTTCCTCTGACAAACCCTGTGATGCTCCCCTAGCATTTTAGAAGAATTGGGACACCGTCTAGGATGGGTTTGAACGATTTTCGCCGCGATCGCCGACAGTTTAACCGCCTCAACCATCGGTTAAGAACACTCCTGCTCATTCTCTCTGCCGTACTGATCGTTATTAGCGTTGCCTTAGCGGTTACTCTTTTTATCTATGTTTTAAATATTGCGTCCAATCCCAGCGCCGCCAAAACGCTGGTAGATCAGTGGTCTTCTATCTTTTTAGACAGTTCTGTAAGCCCTTCTGGTGCCTCTGGTGCTGCACCTTCACCCTTTAATGGCCCCGCTCGCTGGCTTGCCGTTATTACGCTCATTGTGCTGAGCTACCTTCTTATTCGCATCCCTTTGCTAATGCTGCAAATGGGCACACAGCTCATGATGTCTTGCCAAGAAGATAACCGTCAGCTTAGAGGGTTTGTGCAGCAGGTTTTACAAGAGCTGCGCAATGAAGAAAACAACGTGCCACCCCCACCCGATGCTGGCTAATACCCTTATGGAGCTGTTGTAGGTAAAGCTGATGGCGTTGGGGCTGGCGTTACCGACTGATCTGGAGGAGCAGTCGGGGAAAGAACTGGTGCCGAAGTACCCGTCTTGGGCGGTGCAGTTGCAGGAGAGACAGGCAGACCCGTCGAAGGCTGAGTTTGCAGTTCTTTCGGCGGAGACTGAACTTTAGGCGCAGGGATAAAGAAGACCGCTGCCGCTGCGATCGCAACGCTAGCCGCACCCAGGGCAATGGGGGCTGACTGCTCCAGCACAAGCTGGGTAGACATGACATCTCGGCGCGATCGCGGCTGAATTGCAACCTGAAGTTCTGGCAAGGTCTGCTGATCGGCGGTGAGCTGATCGACTGCCTCCATGAGGTCAAAAACCTGCACTGCCGAAAGGTGCAGCTCTACCGCAGGCTTTTCTAACCCCTCTTCTGTCGATGAGAATGCTGAGGTACCCTGAAACAAAAGCGCGGCTGGTACCCTGAGGTCAAAGCCTCCCCCTTCTTTCGCAGGCTGAAGCTGCACCTTAGAATCATCGGCTTTGAGCGCTGACTTAACCCCGCTGATGCAACCCTGCACACAGGTATTGGTCGCAGCAATCAAGCTGTCTAGTAGCTCTCGCCCCCCCACCAAAGGAGCTTTTTCTCCGGCAAAGTAGCATTCAAATCGAGTCAGTACCGATAGTTCGGGGCGAGTTCCGGCGGCACTCTCGGTTAGATTGCTTAACCCATCTAGGGTTAAAACACAGTCTGGCAAACTATATTGACGCTGAATAGGCATGGTGAATCTTACGCTACTTCCCCATCAAATAAACTAGACCAAAGCCGCTGCATTCCTGCGGTGCCGGTACAAAACAAAATTTGCCCCAATAGACTCAGCGCCAGATCGTTAAGCGCCTCGCTAGATTTATAGGGGGCGATCGCCGTCCGGTTGGCGTTCATGCGGCTCAAAAAGTGACCGCGAAATCGCTCTAGGTACTGCGCTAAACGAAAATGATGCTCAGCACTCAGGTTTTTAGACTTAAGCTGCTCATCAGCTCGCAAAAGCTGACGAATCGTGCTGGTTTGTCGCCGTGCAAGATAGCAGGCCAGCACCACAAGCGCTTTTCCTTCCGTCAGGCTCAAAGACTGTCGCTGGCTAAAGCGCCGTAGAGGGTTGGTATTGCGCAACTGCCAAAGATGCACCCGACTTTTGATCACCGGCTGAAGCTGAAGCTCATGCAGCCCCACAATGATATTTTCTGTGGCGTTGAGGTCGAGTGCCTCCAAGGCCAGCAGCATCCAGTCCAACTGAATTCGCGTTCGACGTGGGCAGACCTGCCCTGGCATCTCAGGATCTACTAGACCTGCAAAGGCATAGGAATCCATCTGAGCCGTAGCGCCCTGCATCTCTGTTTTGTCAGTATCCATCAAGCTTATAGACTGTAATCCCATATCATTTAGACGCATTCAATCAGGTTATGTTCACCGACGAAAGCGCCACCGCATATTGGCGTAAGGTTTAAGCATAAGGCTTAACCCCATTCCCCCACTTAGTGTACGATTTCTGACGTAACTTCTTATCACAAAGCCTTAAAGTCTTTTGGCTTACTGACCTAAGTATTCCCAAAATTAGGACTTTTCTGGCCTAGTATTCATAACCAGATCCATCCATACCGCTGTATACCTTTGCGCAACCTACCTTAAAATGGACCTCAAAACCCTGATTCGCGATATTCCAGACTTCCCTAAAGCGGGAATTCTGTACCGAGACATCACTACTCTTCTGCAAAATCCTAAAGGCTTTGGCTTTGTCATTGACCAGTTGACTGAGCTGTATCAAAACGAGTCCATTGACTACATTGCAGGCATTGAGTCTAGAGGGTTCATTTTTGGAACGCCGCTGGCCCATCGTCTTTCTGTCGGGTTTGTTCCCATTCGTAAGCCTGGTAAGCTGCCTTCTGCAACCCACTCAGCCGAATATGATCTCGAATATGGTACAGATTGTCTACAGATCCATCAAGACGCTTTCCCTGCGGGGAGTCGTGTGCTGCTGGTAGACGATTTGCTGGCAACGGGGGGAACTGCCGCAGCGGCAACACAGCTCATCAGCGCAACGGGATCGACCCTGGTGGGCATTGCCTTTGTGATTGAGCTAACCGCTTTGGCAGGACGAGAGAAGCTGCCGAGTATCGCCATCCAGTCGCTTATTCAATATTAGAGTTCTGTATTGCTCAGCGCCTAACTGCGCGAGGGGTTTTGTATGACATCTCCAGCGCCCATTGACCCGTCACCCAAGGCAAAAGCGCTTGGCAAAAAGGGGGTTCCTTTTTTTCAAACTCTCAAGGCGTTCTTGAGTAGTGAACTAGCAGTCTATAGCGTTCGGCGCTTGGGTCAGGCGCTCGTGACGCTGTTGCTAGCCTCGGCGCTGTGTTTTACGGTCATTCAGCTTTCGCCATCCAATTACTTAGATGCCCTAAAGCTAGATCCTAAGATTTCTCAGGAGCGAATTAAAGAACTAAGCCAGCTCTTTGGGCTAGATCGCCCGCCCATTGAGCAATATTTCCGCTGGCTGTGGCAGGTTGTCACTCAGCTCAACTTTGGCGACAGCTTTATTTCCCAGCGCCCTGTGGTGGACTTGCTGTGGGAGCGGGTACCCAATACGCTGCTGCTTGCGATCGCTTCTATCATCCTCACCTGGGGTATTGCCATCCCCCTCGGCATTGTGGGCGCGGTGAATCAAAACCGTTGGTTAGATCAGCTCTTACAGGTGTTGAGCTACATCGGGCAGGGGTTCCCTAGCTTTATTACGGCTTTGGCGCTGCTGTTTTTTGCCCAAAGCACCCCATTTTTCCCCGTCGGGGGAATGACCAGCATCAACCATGACGATCTCAACTGGTTAGGGCGGCAGCTTGATATTGGCTGGCACATGATTTTGCCCACCCTTGCCCTCAGCATTACCAGTTTTGCGGGGCTTCAGCGCATTACGCGGGGCAATTTGTTAGATGTGCTGCGGCAAAACTATATCCAAACCGCCCGTGCCAAAGGTTTGCCAGAGAACCGCGTGATTTATGTCCACGCCCTGCGTAATGCAGTCAACCCGCTGATTACGCTCTTAGGCTTTGAGTTTGCCAGTTTACTGGGCGGCGCGTTTATTGCCGAATACTTCTTTAACTGGCCTGGACTCGGACGCTTAACGCTTCAGGCCGTTCAGGCCATCGACCTTTACCTCATTATGGGCACCCTGATGATGGGTGCTGCCATGCTGATTTTGGGCAACTTCTTGGCAGATATTTTGCTAAAGGTCGTGGATCCGAGAATCCAACTTGATGATCGCGGTATCAACTGAGGGGGGAATTATGCTGTCACAGTTTTACTATGTGGTGCGATCGCAGGCCAGCGGCGAGTACCTCGTTGCCCATCCTTCGACAGATGCGGCGGATGGCTTTCTGCTGTTATTCTCAGCAGATTACGATGCGCTCAGCTACATTAACACCCACGGCAGCGGCAGCACTGGGTGCGCTGTAGAAATGATTGCGGCAACGACAGTACCTGCCACATTAAAGCGATGGCAGCTCAAAGGACTTGGGATTGTGCAAGACCCTTTAGTGCCAAGCATTCAATTTTTACGTCTTGAGGAAGGTATCGGTTAACGGGTCTAGCCTTTACGAGGCAAAAGACGCAGTTAAGGTGTGTCAGTAGCCCTTGAGACAGAAATAATTGAAAAGTTCGGTTTTCCAGTCTCAAACCGCCCTCCATTTTGCTTAAGTAAACGTGCCAGAATAAAAATAGGGGCAAAGGACATTCCTGGCGGCTTCAGGTTGGAGCGCGATTCGTCCCCATACCCATCCTGTGTCCGTCCACCCCATTGAGGAAAATCGCAGTGCTTACCAAAGGGTTTGAAGTTGAAGTCTATACAGGCTCGCCCACAGGGGACATTATTGGCTTGTCGGATCGCATTACGGCAGAAATAGACGGGTTTGTGCGAGAGCCAGACAGCCGCAATGTAGAGTACATTACTGACCCCCTGCGCGACTATGAGCAGTTGCTCTGCGCCCTCGTGCTGCCACGCCTCAAACTCAGGCAGTACCTTAACTCCATTGGGGACTACACCATTATCCCCGGTAGCGCTCTTTCTCTGGGGGACAGCACTCGGTTTTATCGCTCCGAGCCAAACAACCCGTACCACGCCTATATCGAAAATACCTACGGCACTCAGGTTGTCACCGCCAGCATTCATATTAATGTGGGCATCCCTGACCCTCAGCTTTTAATGAAAGCCTGTCGATTGGTGCGCCTAGAGGCACCGCTGTTTTTGGCTCTCAGTGCAGCGTCTCCGTTTCTAGATGGCAAAGTCACCGGATTTCATTCCAATCGCTGGGCCGTGTTTCCGCAAACCCCCAAGCAGGTGCCCCTGTTTGAAAGCCACGAGCATTTCATCGCCTGGACAGAAGCCCAGCTTGCGAGTGGCACCATGCAAAATGTGCGCCACCTTTGGAGTTCTGTACGGCCTAATGGGGCTGCAAGACCCTACGACCTCAACCGTCTAGAGCTGCGGATTTGTGATTTAGTGACCCACCCCGTTAAGCTGCTGGCAATTTCTGCACTGCTAGAGGCGCGGATCCAGCAGCTCATGGATGATCCCTCCCTCGATCCGTTTAACTCCAGCATTTATAGCCAAGACCTTCCTCAGCTCGATCGCCTCACTGCCGCCAACGAACAGGCCGCAGCAAAAAATAGCTTAGATGCCGAACTAACCCACTGGCAGGACGGGCGCACAATTCTCGCCCGTGACTGGATTGAAGAGCTGTATACCGAAGTCTGGCCCACGGCTAAAAAACACGGCTTTAGCTGCTTCTTAACCCCAATTCAGACCATTTTACGAGACGGCAATGAAGCCCAGCAGTGGCTTCAAATGCTCGACAAAGGCTGGTCTGTGCGTGCCGTCATGCAGCAGGCCATTTTGTCGATGGAGCTAGACGAGCTAGAACTCCGAAATAAGCTGTGTGAGACAACGATCGCATAAAATCAAACAGCAATCTCTACAAAATAACTGCCGAGGTGCCGCCTAACCGAGACGGAACCTCGGCTAAACTGTGTGTCTATGCTCAAACTTGTACTTGTTAATCCTCAAATTCCGCCCAATACGGGTAATATTGCCCGTACCTGTGCCGCCACAGACACCGAACTGCACCTCGTAGAGCCACTGGGGTTTGACTTGAGCGATCGCCAACTCAAGCGCGCTGGCTTAGACTACTGGCCCTTTGTAAAACTCTATCGCCACCCCTCTTGGGATGCGTTTTATCACCACGCCAGTACCGAAGGCGGAAGCTTAATTGGATTTAGTACATCTGGTGCTAGCAGCTACTGGCAGCATCGGTTTGAACCCCAAGACTGGCTGCTGTTTGGGAGCGAAACCACAGGGCTATCCGCCTCAATGCTGGAGTCCTGTACAGCTACCGTACACATTCCCATGTCGCGGGTTCATGTGCGTAGCCTCAATCTTTCTGTTAGCGCAGCCCTAGGTCTTTTTGAAGCCCGAAGACAATTGGGATTGGCTCCCTAAACTAGCACCCCTAAACTTGGATCTCCATCAATGATGATTTGCTGACCTAGGCGGTTTAGACAGCATTTTTCATTGATAAGAAAATTCTATCGCTTGTGAATTTGAGTTAATTTTTGAGCGTAGAAAAAACCGTCGATCAGGCTATGAAATGACCTCGGTTGAGAGGACTCCGTAAACCAATGAAACCTTTGTCACATCAGAACCCAGCCGTTTTGAGCAAGCACTCACTTTAGAGAGAATTTTGGGGCAAGTGGAGCCACTCTATTTGTTGCGTTTTGCCCCTAGATATTTCAATCTCAGTGGTTCTACGGGGATCACATTGTTGAACACATGGGGAAAGATAGGCTAAAGTCACTAAGAACAAAACAAGTTTTGTGGTGGGTGGAGTGTAAGTTACATTGCGTTAAGATTCCAGAAATTGTTTTGAAGGTGTGTCTGGGATCGGTGTTTGGAACGCTTGGCTTGTCTAAGTACCCAAACCAAGGTATTTTTACCTAAGCGCCACGTAATCAAAATGGGTCGCTTTTTGTAATACATGAGCAATCGATTTGTAAAAGTTGTCTCTTGCCAGTGTTTCTGAGCAAGAAGGCGAACTTAAAATCACACCGAATCACTCATGATTTGTCTAGGAGGTCTTCATTGAGACGAGAAATTCCGCAGAAGGTTGATACTCAAATCAACTCTGCAAACTGGAGCCACTCTCCGTTTGCGCCTCGATTTGGTGCAGTCCTTTTCCGTCGAACTCGTTCTGCTTCTTTATTGAGCATTACATTGACGGCTACTGCGTTGGGAGTTGTGCTTTCCCAGCAGCAAGCAACAGCGCGCCTTGCGCTGCTACATTCATCAGCACCTATTGCTACGCTACAGACCCTGCCGCAGGCAGATGCTGCTGCACTCTCGTCGCCTATTCAACAAACCGTCTGGCGTGTGCAAGAAGTATCTAACGCCCAAGCGCCTGCTGCCTTTTCGACAACGCCAAATATCTTGGCTACGCTTAATTCCGCCTCCAGCAGCCCATTTCAGTCAGCGATTGCTGGGGCTGAGCCTGGACGACTCGTCTCGACGAGCCAACCCATTGATAGCTTGGCGGCTGTTGTGGAGCCAGAATTAGGACAGGCCGCAGTCAGTCTTGAGAATAAAATCATTAGCGGTAGCGATGCACCTCAAAATGCGGGTGCAGTGGTTCACACCGTTGAAAAAGGCGAAAATCTAACTGAAATTGCCGGAAAATACCGCGTTTCTCCAGATTCCATCGCCCAAACCAATCGGATCCCCAATCCTAACGTGATTGATATCAACGAAGATTTGGTGATACCCGCCTCTACGCTCTCTGTGACGACGAGCAGCGTTATCGCCGCAGCGTTGACACAAAACATTAGCGGCGCACAGCCGACAGGGTCTACGCTTCAGAGTCAGCCTAGCGCAACAATTGCCTTGGCACCGAAGCAAGACAGCAGCGCGATGGAGTATGCGCCTAGCGCCACTCAGGTTGCCCGTCGGTCTATTCTTCAAATTCCGCCTTTGGATTTGCCACCC
>JAGVDA010000210.1 GCA_020058975.1 Thermosynechococcus sp. WC_1
CGGTGCCTCGTTTCATCTAAAACAATGGCTGAAACCACGCAAACGCCTTAAAACTCTTTTTAGTCTAGCGCTTAATTCCAGATATTTGATCAATATCTGTACTCTAGCTAAACTCTAGTGAACAAGGGCATGATAGAATTTTGGGAGTGAAAATTTGCACCCCAAACCCCTGCTATGGCTCAGCCTGCAACCCATCCCAAGAAGCCTCTCGGCATTAAGAACTATGGCAGCATTGCTCATCTGCCTAACTCCCGCATGGGCGAAGGCGACCACAAGTGTCATGAGGGTCAAGCTCGGATCGCAACGCTGAAAACTAGAGATAAACATGATCGGGTCATCGTTCAGGAAAAACTGGATGGCTCTAACGTTGGGGTTGCACTGATTAATGGTGTGCTTTGTCCCCTCGGTCGGTCTGGGTATCTGGCGGCTGATTCGCCCTATGAACAGCACTGGCGATTTGCTCAATGGGTCTTTAGCCAGCAGGATCGGTTCCTGGCTGTGCTTCAAGAAGGCGATCGCCTCTGCGGTGAATGGCTCTTGCAAGCGCATGGCACTCGGTATGATTTGCCCCATGAGCCGTTCGTGGCTTTTGATTTGATGCGTGGGTCAAAAAGAACGACCTATTCTGAATTCTCGGAAAGAGTGAGCAAGGCAGACTTTGTATTGCCTCGACTATTACACGAAGGGTCTGCTTTTGGGGTTGATGCGGCGCTGAATGCGATCGCCCTCTCTGGGCATGGTGCGCTAGATACTGTCGAGGGTGCGGTCTGGCGGGTAGAGCGCAATGAGCTAATCAATCCTGGTAAGGGTGGTGAGCGTCGGTGGGTTGTGGATTACCTCGTTAAATATGTCCGCCCTGATAAAGTCGATGGGTGCTATTTGCCTGGGATTAACGGCAATACTGAGCCGCTTTGGAATGCTCAGCGATTGATTGCCCAAGGGGGTGAGAGTGCCAAAAGCTCAATCTGAAAAATGCCGTCTTTGTGCCAAGCTCTCTGCCGAAGAAGCCATCGCCCGTCATGGCCCTAGCGGTACGGGCTGCTGGGTGGGTGAACCGTGCCACAAGCGCAGGTCTTACTACCGCAACCGCGATCGCATTAACGCCAGCAAACGACAGCAGTATCGGGGGGTGGCGGTGACGGCTGAAGTGGATGATGGCAAAGGGACTGTGCTGACGGTGGTGCCTGCTGTAGCTCCAGCAGCGGTTTTGTATTTGTATCGCGCGCGAGTAGACGATCCACTCCATGCGATCGGTGCTGAGCTGTGGCTGGGTCAGAGCAAGATTGCTCAAATTGAGCCTGTGCATACGATGGGGTTGATGCCTGCTCAGATTAAGGTCTTTCTCAAGGACATTTTGACGGCGTTTTCGGGTCAGGTGCCTGGGGGTAGCGTGACTCAGTTTGAGGTGCAGAAGGAGTTGTCGCCTGATTGTTGTCCCATTCGGCCTTGTCCTTTACATCAGTGAGGGTAACGATATGCCTATCCTCCAGCTTCAGCTTGACCTCTGGCAGCAACTTGCCGAAGCCCAGCAGTCGCCCCAAGCCGTGGACTGGCAGCAGCTTTGTCTGGCTTTCGATGAGGCGATCGACCTGACTCCGGTAGGGCTAAGGCTAGCGACGGCGGCGGATGCGATCGCAGAGATGGCTGATGTTTTTGCAGCAAGAGCCGATGAGTTTTTCAATGGGTGGCATCGGCAGCGGGTGGCGCATGAAGGGCCAATCCTCGATGAGGATTTGTTCGCTGAGTTTGTCCGGCAGTCTTTTCACCTTGATCTCGATGGTTTGGTCGGGGTGCCTGAGCTTTACGTGCGATCGGCTTCCGAAAAGTCGCATGAAGAGATTGAGTCAGTGGTTGGTGAAGTATCCAAGGAGACGGCGCTACTGCTGGCTGGGGCTGAGCTGGAGCCAGCGGATTTGATGGCTGAGCTGGAGTATGACGAAAATGTTGGGGAGTGGGCTAAGGCGATCGTACTTTGGATGCAGCAGCAAAAGCTTGAGCGGGTGGGGTTTATGGAGTTGTTGGATGGGGTCGGTTATCCGGTGGTCAAGGGCTGGCTGGCGATTCTGTTGGACGAAGGGTTTGCGATTGATCGTCTTGAGGACAGCGATTTTTATAGGAATTCCGGGATCTTGGTGGCGCTGAAGCAAGAAGAGATTGCTATCGTTTGCTGAAGCTGGCTTCTGTCTCGCGGGGGCGGGTTGGCGTTGCTTGGGCGGGGGAATCAGAAGCTGGCTGAAGTGGAGCCTGTGCATTGTCTGGGCATGACCAATCGGCAGATCAATGAGTATTTGCGGAATGTGCTGGACGTGGTGGGTGAGAAGTTTGGGAGTACTGAGTTTGAGCCGCCCATTCGCAGGTCGCCAATGGAGTGTCCGATGCAGGATTGTCCTTTGAAGGTGAGTGCAATCAGATGAAGAAACCCACATCCACATTGAAATATTCTGCAAGGGCTTTAGCTTGAGATTTACTGATACTTCGTTTACCGTTGACGACTTCAGAAACCACGCCACGGGAGCCTATGATGCCGATTAGATCCTCTTGCTTACATTCTCTAGACTGCATCAAGTGGATGAGCATATCCAAGGGTGAGGATTTTGGGATGGGATAATGCTCCTCCTCATATTGCTCAATTAAAGTCACCAGCAACTCTAATAGTGCTGACTCTTCGGTTGTTAAGTGGGCGCGATGCTCTAGCTCTGTCGCTAAGGCGATCGCGGCTTCATTCTCTTCTTCACTTTGGATCACTTTTGGCTGATACTGCAAAAGTAAGCTGCCATAAGCATTTCGGTCAAAAGTAAGGGTCATTTTTCCACCGATCCTTGTCGTATTCTGCGTGTGTCAAGATGTACTTGATGTAAATACGTTGCGTGGCATAGGGGCGTACTTAAGGGTTGTGGGAGGGTTAAATCATCGCCTCGTAAACGGGGGAAAGAGTGAATCAAATCTCTGATTGACCCAATCGAGCCTCAGATGAAGGAGATGATTAAAGCCATCCTCACTCCAGCATACCAACGCCCTTAAAGCGTTGCTGAATGAGCCACTTACAAGCACTCTCAATCATTTCACTGCCAAGTGGGAAGTTTTGGTCTTCAAAGTGCTGGTAGCGAATGTGTTGATGATGCGCTTGAAAGTAAGCCTGCACCTGAGTAAGCGTCTCTAAATCTTTGCCCTCAGTGAGTTCTGTATTCACAAGCAACGTGAGTGCGTCGAGGATACCCTGATGTTGTCCATGTCGGAGCAAAGAACGCCAATTCTTGAACCAGCGATGAGACTCTAGAGAACGTCCATCAAGCAGTGCAGTTGTCGCTCTCCAGAGATGTCCAGCAGCATGATAGAAGTCAAGAATGCCAATGGCACAGTGGGCAAAGCATTGTCGATAAACCCGCCAAAATCCGCGTCCCCCATCACTGAGCCACAGAGCACGAGGAGCGGTATCCATCGATTGGAGATGAGACTCAAATTGGATGCGGGGGATAAAGGCATCAATATCGCCCAGAACTGCAACGAGTCGGCTATGGTAAAGTCGAGTGACTGTTTTTCCAGCACGGGTAATGCGTTGTCCTAAGGGTGCCAATAGCCCGACTTTGACTTCGCGCCATTGAGTTTTTCCTTTGGGCGTGTTGGGTTGAGAGCGAAACGGTACCATCACACCATCTGCGGCAATGGCTAAATTAAGCGCTGCGCTCAGTTCGTCAAGGTGTTCTGGAGCCATCGGTTCTCCCTAATGAAATTGCTCAAGTTGCGCCTCTAATCGCTCCATTGCCATTTGACCGTAGTGCTCAACCCAATTCAATAAAGTACTGGCACTGACAGATACCCCAGTGCATTGATGAAGCATCCAACTTGACAGTTCGTAGGGCATCACAATACTCATCAAGCAACCCAGGCGTTTGAGTTCTTCGCTACTCGACTGATAAGGGACAATGCCTAATGCTTCATCCAATGGCACACTGAGGCTGACTTTACAGCTTTTATTCCTACAGTAGCCCACCCGACGTTTCCAGTGGATCTGACCGATTAAGGTTTCCATTTGGCGCGGGCGAAATCCTTTTGAACGCATCGGGCGCTTGCACTCAGGGCAATCATGGCCATTGGGTCGGGGCTGACGCACGATGACTCAGTTCCTCTTCCAACGCGAGTCGGGCAAAGAGCAAGCCCAGCGCAAGGGCTTTCAACACTAGGCTACACAGGCTTGATGATTGGTGTAACTGCTCACAACAGGTTTTCCACTCTGTTTTCCCTGGATAGAGGGTCGCGAGATCGGGTATGGTCAAAGTACTTTTTGTTTAGGGGTACGAGAATTCTCGCATCCCTTTTTCCTTTAAAGGCCTCCAACAACCTCTGTATGCGCCCGATAAAACCACCTCATTTAAGTTCATAATTTTATTTTTTCGACATTTAGACTAAATTTAATCAACCAAAACGTCCACTCACATAGTCACGAGTTATCTCCTGTTTTGGGTTATTAAAAATAGTTTCAGTTTTATCAAATTCTGCCAAATATCCAGAAGAGCCGCTTGCTTCACCCATCCCCACGTTAAAAAAGGCTGTAAGGTCTGAGATTCGAGAGGCTTGCTGCATATTATGGGTCACAATAATAACGGTGTATTTCTTTTTTAATTCATTGATTAGCTCTTCAATTCGTAGGGTTGAAATTGGGTCGAGGGCGGAACAGGGTTCATCCATTAGAAGGACTTCTGGTTGAATGGCGATCGCCCGTGCGATGCACAATCGCTGCTGCTGTCCTCCTGACAGTGCTAAACCACTTTTTTTGAGAGAATCTTTAACTTCATCCCATAAAGAAACTTGGCGCAGTGACTGCTCAACTAATTCATCAAGATTGTCTCGATAGCCATTGATACGTGCGCCAAAGGCAATGTTGTCGTAAATAGACTTGGGAAATGGATTGGGTCGCTGAAATATCATACCAATATGTCTTCGAACAACAACTGGATCAACATTTTTGGCATAAATATTTTGATCCTGAAAAGTTATTCTACCCTGGATACGAGCTTTTGGAACTAAGTCATTCATGCGATTTAAGCAGCGCAATAGCGTACTTTTTCCGCATCCAGATGGACCAATAAATGCCGTCACTTTCTGTATTGGAATGTCTAAGAAAACGTTGCGAATGGCTATTTTCTTGCCGTAGGAGACAGTGACGTTCTCAACCTCAAAAATAACGTCTGATTTTTCTTTTTGCGAGAATGAAGGTTTACTTTTAGACTGCTTGGCGTAATTCTCAGTAAGTCTATTCATGAGAGACTAATGCTTTCGCTAATTTTTATCCTGGTGGGCTAAAAGGCGCTCAATTTCTGCAATACCGCGCTGGGTTGCACCCTGATCTCTGGGACTAAATACGCTGTAATGCAGCAGCGATTCGCGCATTGCCTGATGGCGATCTCCCACAAAGCTCTGATCAACGTACTGCTTTAACTGCGATATCTCATCACAAACATCACCACATTGCCAGAGGTAGGTCATAGAGGCAACATTCGTACTGGGCTGTAAGACACCAGGTTGCGGATTGAGAAACACCATCGGTTTGTTGTAGTACAGCCACTCATACCCCGCCGCCGAAATATCCCCAATAAAGAGATCGGCTTGTGCATACCAGGGCATAACATTGCCAGACTGAATCAACCGGATATTGGGAAGCTGATGCAGACAGTCCACAATCTGCTGATCGTAAAATTGGCGATCGCGGTTAAAGATATTGGGATGGGGTTTAACAATTAAGTTATACTCCTCCGTCAGTTGTTCAATAACTTCAGGATGGCTTAGAAAAATTTCGATAGAGCTAATGTTTTCTTTGCGCCAAGTAGGGCAATAAATGAGAGTTTTTTTATCATTCTCAAACAGTAATGGAAGAGTGGGTGGATGATCGAACTTGGGGTAGCCAATCAACTTCCATTTCATGTTTTCATTACAAGATGCCTGCAATAGACGGTCAACCTGGCGCTGCCCAACACAAAGGCAGAGTAAATAGTCGCTAAAATCTCGTTCGTAGGTAAAGTTTTTGTCAGACATGCCGTGAAAAATCTGCACCGCCTGGGTTTTTACCGTGCGTTCTTCAGCTCGCAAAAAAGAAGGTGTGATCACTAAGTCATAGCTATCTAAATCACAATTGGTTGTGAATAGATGGGTGTAGCCAGCATACTCAGCATTTTGTTGGCACTCTGCGCTAATTTCAGAAACGACTAATGAAACTTGATGTATCCCCTGCTCATGAAAATAGTGAAGATAGGGTTTAATGGCGGCAAAATAGTGTGAATTCCCGCAAGACCGTAAATAGAACGCAATATGCTTAGGTAAAACGCTCTTCAAACCCTTTGCTGCTGGGTCAGTCATTGAAAAAATCGGCATAAAAAAGTCTCCATAATTTACGCTATACCGCAACTGTCTGCTGCGTTAAAGCAGGTAAAGATATATATTCGCTGCATCCTTCTCGAACCCATTCTGCTTCAGCGACAACAAAGTCTAAATGCTCTTGCCAACCGGAGGGGAGTTTACGCAGAGACGAAATTTTACCTCGCAAAAGGAGTTGAGTGCTGACATGCCAGTTTAAGCAGATGAGGTCAATCTCTCCTTTAGGATCTGCTGCATAGCCCTGAAGCAGTGCTTCAATGCAGGTTTTTACGGCTCTGGGAGCAAGATTTTCGCGTCCTGCTAAATAAATAAAGTGGGCGATTAAGCGACCAACATCATAGTGCGGGTCGCCCAGCGACAGCGTATCCCAATCGACCATGCCAATGCGATCGCAGCCGTAGAGAATTTGGTCGCCAAAGAGGTTGGCATGGATGGGGTAGCCTGCAGGAAACACAATCTGCTGAGCGGTTTCGGTTAATTGGGCGATCGCCTTATCAATAGATGAACTCAAGTGGGGTAGCGCAAGTTTTACATCCGCCATTGCTGTGCCAAGCGTCTTGAGTTCTTTTAGAGATGTCCAAATTGCTGTTGGGTGCAAATTGGCGTGGTGTAGTTCTGCTAACACACATCCAATTTGGACGAAGGGTTCGGGTTGGGTTTGGCGCATCACCGTGGTGAACTGCTCTCCGGCTAATGCCCTCATCGAAAAGGTGCGAGATTCTGCATGAGCGGCAATGGGTTCAGGAACCGCAAAGCTGAGCTGTTTTGACTGGTCGTAAATCTGTTGGAAATGATTGACGACGCTAGGAAACTCTTGCTCTGAGCAGAGTTTAATAAAATAGCGTTGTGCGGTACGAGGACTATCCCAGGTTAAAATTGCCCGCTTAAAGGGAACATAGCGAAAAAGTTGGGGGGCTGGATAATCTTCCGGTTCGGCAGGGAGATCTTCTGGGGAAATTAGCAATGGACAGAAATACTCAGGCTGTAAAAGCGAGGTGAGTTCGGGTAAGCAGGGTGCGTGTGGCAGACTCCAAACCACGGTCTGCCAATCTTCAATGGCAAACACAGGCAGCACTGCACCAGGGGGGATGGCTAGCTCATACCCTTGTTCGACCTGCTGGCGCATCATATCTTTATTCGCAAAGGCGTTAAAAAATACGTGCAGGATAATTGGCTCAGCGCCATTGTCTTCAATCACTGCTACGTCTGCGACAATACGGGCGCAATCGAAGGGTCTGTAGTAGCTTAATGTAGGCGTAACCTTAATGCTTTGCGGTTTTTTATTGAGCCAGTGTTCCCAGGTCTGCATCAAAATTGGCTCAATGGCAGCAGGGTTGCGAATCTGTTGAATCGCTTGAAAAACAGGATCTGCGGCGTAATTCATCACGTTTCTCCTCAACAAGATACGACCAAGACTAAGACATGCGGCGCTTTTAGCTCGCCCTGCGCTGTTGTTCTGCTAGACAAGTTTGGGCGGCAGGCATAATGAGAGGCCAAACCGTTGCGCGGGCTTGATATAAATCTTCAGGGAAATCAATTTCAATCCAGGGCAACCCCGCAATATCAACCCCGGAAATCGCCTGCTGTTGAGCAAGACGGGCGATCGCAGCGGGTGCCCACTGATTTTCTCCACCCACTTTTAACGCCGTTTCAGCTTCGCTAAAGAGGGCGCTCATGCCCAACTGGGTAAACTTCAGTAGCCCAACACTTTCACCTTCAGCATCTGTCTCTGTCATAGATTTGCTGATTTCCTGAAGGCGTTCGTCTTGGAAAGAAACCTTCATGTGTTCGGCCTCGTCCCCTGACCAAGAATCGTAGGCTAATGCATTGCCAGCAGATTTCAATAGCCGCTTATAAATTCTGGGGTGTGCCAAAATATCCCCGTTCATAATCAGGCAGTCTTCTTTAACCCAGTTTCGAGTGAGCCATAGAGAGTAAAGGCTATTAGTTTCGGCATAACGACGGTTAATAATGCAGTGGCAGCGATCGCCCACAGTTCGATATATTTCATGGGCACGGTAGCCTAACACCAAACAAATCTCAGTAATTCCAAAGTGATTCAGAATTGCAATTTGGTACTCAATGAGGCGAATATCTTCTGCCACTTGCGCCAAACACTTAGGCTTTCCTTTAAGTGCAGTTTCTAATCGTGATCCACAGCCTGCCGCTAAAATAATTGCTTGCATAATACATCTCCTAAATCATGAATAAAATTTCTACGAGCCATAAGCAATAACGCTTTAAGCTTTGATTAATATTTGATTAACGATTTCTTAACCGTAAGTTAATCATCTATTAACTTTGTAAAGGAATTATGAAAGACACATGAGAAGGTTCTCATATTGGCAGATGTATAAACAGCAAGGGTTTCACGTTATTTTCTCTGTTGAGAGAAGTAGAGCAAATAATGCAATTCATGTTTTTATCGCGTTTTCTCAGCCGTCGATGGGGACAGTTCTTCTAGAGAACGGCTCAGATAAATCGTATATATTTCGGTTCCAATCGCCAGCAAAACCCTTACTCCCAGCATGACCGACAGACCCCAGGTACTCCAGAGCAAACCCGCTAGAATAGGCCCCGCGATCGCCCCAGCGTCTTCTCCTAGCAACATCCAGCTCATCGTTTGTGCGCGACGCTGCGGGTCATAGCTCGAAACATGAGCCATCATGGCACCCCATGCCGGACGAAATGCCGCTTTACCCGCATCATCGGCAAGCTTGCCAATGGTAAATCCAACCAAATTAGGCGCAAAAATATACACAATGGAAGACAGAATATTGCCAAGACTACGTACCAGCAGTACCAGTTCTTGCCGACCGTGATCTGCCAGCCAGCCAAAAACAGGCCCAGAGATCAGCACAACGACAGTAGAAGCCATATAAATTAAACCCGTTTGGGCTTCGTTCAATCCAGCATATTCTGTTGCCAGAATGGGAAAAATGCCGCGCAGCATCTCGGCAGTTCCATTGATGGCAAAGGATAAAAGGCTGAAGGAGATAATGACCGATTTTGACCCAGCACTTAAAGAAGTTGACCGCGTTACAGGATCTTTGTCTGAGCCCTCAGAGACTGAAGACGACTGAGATTTACGCGCAGATGTTGATGTCCTTGGTTTATCTGCTTTGATGTAGCGAATCACGCTATAAAGCGGTAGCAAAGACAGCAAAAAAGCAATATTGAACACAAAGGAATAGTTAGAAGCAGTAAGGGTTAGAAGAATTCCCGCGATCGCCTTCCCCATCGAACCTGCTACAATTTTCGCCGTGTGGTACCAGGCAAACGCAGAGGCGATCACTTTTTTACCCCCCTGTTCGGCAATCAGCGCATTGGCTGCCGGATCTCGCAAAGCCTTCGACCCGCCATGTAGGGCCTTAATAAGATAAAGCTGCCACGGGAATTGGGAAACGACCAAAGACAGTGCGGTTAGACTGCGCAAGAGGATCGATACCGTGAAACTGCGCTTTAGTCCGGTACGATCAGCAACCCAACCCATCAAAGGTTTCAGCCCCATTGCCACCGCTTGATTTAGCGTCATTAGCACCCCAATTTCAAACAGGCTTAGCCCTAAACGATGGGCATAAATGGGCAGCGCAAAGCTAATAATGCCAAAACTCAGACGAGACAAAAAACCTTCTGCCACAATGGCAATCATTGCAGCGTTCATTGCAGAAGGCGTCGAGGTTTTTGGGGATTGATTTAGGGGCATAAGAGAATAGCGAAAGACAAAATTAGGCTCAAACGAAAGCGACTGAACTAACGGGGTATTGCTTACTTTTTGATGCAGAATCAAACTGTATTAACC
>JAGVDA010000394.1 GCA_020058975.1 Thermosynechococcus sp. WC_1
CCTCTTAAAGCTTTAACCTGCCCTCGTTTCGTTTTACTGTCGATACGCTTACGGTTCGCGCTACGCGAAGGTTTAGTTGGCTTTCGCTTTGGAGGCGTGGGCAGAATGCTTTGAATGAGCAATTTAAGACGCATCAGCGCATCTTCTCTATTTTGCTCTTGGGTGCGATGCTGCTGGGCTTTGATGATCACAACGCCGTTTTTAGTAATGCGGCGATCGCCCAAATTCAGCAGCCGTTCTTTGTAAAGCGGCGATAGCGAAGACGCATTGATATCAAAACGGAGATGAATTGCGGTCGCGACCTTGTTCACGTTTTGCCCCCCTGCACCTTGAGCACGGATGGCGCTGAGGTTAATTTCGCTGAGGGGAATGCTAATTCTGGGGGTAATCAAGAGCATGAGGCATAATCTATGCGAGATTTTACGTTGATTTTGCGCTAATGCTCTCAGGTCTCAGCGGAGATCGCATCGTCGATTTCTTCTGTATTTTGTGCGTAATAGGCAAAAGCGGCCTTGAGGTCATCCTTACTGAGCTGTGGGTAGTCGCTTAGCAAATTTTGGTCAGAACAACCCTGCGATCGCAGCGCCACCAGTTGCCACACGGGGATCTGTGTGCGACCAATACAGGCTGCTCCTTCACAAATTCCAGGAGTTTTTCTAATTTTTGTCGCTGCCATTCTTCATTCCCAATCAGTATTTTAGTTTTAGACCGAAGCGAGCGCCGCTTCCCCTTCTGGCTTTAAGCGATGCAGCGTTTGCTGTACCAAATTCTTAAACACCTCAAGCCTCTGATGTTGCCCAAAGACACGCTGCACAATCTGCCCTAACACGCCATCATCCAACCGCCATCCACTCTCAGCGGTACGATACACCTCAAAAAGTTCAATCAAACTCAGTCCCGCAATGCGCGTAAAGTAGGCTGCACCCACACCCTGAATGGTTCCACCCACAATAAACGTCGCAGCATTGCCCTTCAGTACAGAACTGATGAGCTGGCTCGATGCTTCGACTAAACACATCTGAATCATAATTTTTGCCAATACGCCAGCAATCTCAGTGGCACGATCTAGAGAAAGCTGAATTTGATAGGTTTGGGCTAAATCCTGAATCATTTTGCCCGTAATGGCGGCGGTTGCCACCATATCCAGTGACGGTAGTGGGTTTGCAAAGGCTGCTCCTGCTGCAATCCATTGGTAGCGCTCAATCAGGGGCACTGCGCGATCGCGTCGAATCTGATTGAGTGCGTTCTGGATCTTTTCCTGTAAGGCCAGCGTTTGCTGATGGGCACGCTGCAATATAAGCTGATTTACCTCTTGGGTGGCGACCTGCTGCATCTGGTCTAGCAACGGCTGAATCTGGGGCAGTGGCGTTTCCCAGTGGTCTTCATACGCGCCGTCTGCCTGATAGCGCCTTACTTTGATGGGCTGGGGCGCAGTGGCGATCGCCACTACATCTTTCGCCGCCACTATTCCCTCTACCCGCCGCTTAATCTGCTCGAGTAACAGATCTGCCTGAGCGGGTAAATACTGATCTTGCTTATTGAGTAACAGCAGTACCCGCTTACGCTGCACCTGAATCTGCTGTAGCGCCAACCACTCACCCTGGGTTAAATCACCCTGAATTACAAATAGAACCACATCTATATGTTTAAGGGTTTGCACACCGTCAGATTGAACGACTTCGGCTGCAATTGCCTCGGATTCAGTAAGCGCCCACTGTGTTTGGCTCAATTGCTGGGTTAAAAGCTGACGTAAAGTAGCCTTCCCCACGGCGCGAGTCCCTACAATCTGGAGTTCTAGGGTTTGACGACTTAGGCTTTGCTCAATTTCTAATAGAGCAGCAGTATCGTTTTCTCGTACCGATAACCCCTGTGGAGATTCAGCCACAAGTTGTTCAAGCTGGAGTTGTGTTTGGGCGATCGCCTGTTTGACCTGCGTTAAAGTAAGCGATCGCACCACAGCCGAATCCATCACGTCTGAAGTGCGCCAAAACCGACGGATGCCCCATACCCCAGCGCCAGCCAGCCCAGCCCAACTCATTAGCTCAAGCGGTGAAGGGAGATGAGTCATGCCGTAAGCGGTAAAGGCCAAACCTGCCCCACTCCAAATCAGGAGTTGCCTTGAGGATGGAAGTGAACCAAACCACTGCGGCATTAGACTTTGGGATTTTGGCAATTGGGCAGACATAGCGGATTAAATCGCATACAACTGAAGACATTGTGCCTGAAAGGGCAGCACCCTGACCAAGGTTGTAATACCCCTTCATGGATAGCTAAGATGCAAAAAACCGCACCCGTTAATTTTAGGTGCGGTTTTTATAGGTGGCGGGGCATTCCATTGATAAAAGTCTTGAGATGCTTGTCTTAATTGGGTTCTGAAAATGTAATTTTCTAACATGCCCCAAGTTGTGCCCCCAGAGGTATGGTGCTGGAAGTTTTTCAACTTCAAAGGAAGCGGCTTCAGAATTACCCTAAATTTGCAAAATTCATCATTTTACTGAGGCCGTTAAGGATGGGTTGGTACTGTTGAGGGGTCAATGTACCGATGTAGCGCTTGACGCGACTTTTATCGAGCGATCGCACCTGATCCAGTAAGGCAATAGAGCTTGTGGGTAATGCCCCTTCACCCGCCGCTAAGACTGGATATAGGGCAGGGCAGTCCATCGCCCATGACTGACCTCGATTGGTTGTTAGAGGAATCACAAGCAACATCGGATAGCGAGGTGTTCCTAATGCTTCTGGCACCCCTACAACAATGACCGGACGATATCCCTTTTGTTCGCGACCAGGGGGCACCTGTTCGGGCAGTGCTGCCACAATGACATCGCCCACAGATAAAACTTCACTGCCCACTGTTTTTGCCGCCTTCAACCACAAACCCTACGCCTTGTTCATAACGGATGGGATGGCCCGTTGTTTCAGGGTCAACGTCCCCCCAATCATAGGGTTCATATTCTGAGAAATGGGAAAGGTCTGACTCTAGCCAGTCTTTGTCCTCTCGATCCATTGCTTCGATTTCAACTGTTTTAGTTTGCATAAGTCCTTCCCTGGTTAGCTTTTCTGTAATTGCTTCACGAAGCCATGCTGAACGGTTGGACAGCTCTCGCACCTGGGTATCTATATCCACAGGCAGTAAGAC
>JAGVDA010000398.1 GCA_020058975.1 Thermosynechococcus sp. WC_1
CTTATTCCTATCATCCTAAGAAGCCTGCTTTGAACCTCAACGATAAAGGGCTAGCTGCACTTCCACAAGCTATTTTCTAGCGTCGAACTCACGTTAAAAACCGTTGTTCAGCGGTCAAAGATGCATAGCTCCACCCTCGAAAGAGATTAAAGCTTAAAGGTGCAAGTGCAGGGACGGCATCTACATTATTTACAGCAACACCTAAATTTTACTTTCATGTAAAGGGTCTTGAGCGCGGCGATCGCCTGCCCCCTTCAGCAACCGCCCGAAAACAAGGTGCTGAAGGCTGTCAATATAGGTGAAGATCACCGGAACCACAATCAGCGTGAGGAGCGTGGAAGTCATAAGTCCCCCGATTACGGCGATCGCCATAGGACTTCTTTGCTCAGCGCCTGCACCAATCCCCAGCGCAATAGGCAGCATCCCCATAATCATGGCGATCGTCGTCATCAGAATAGGGCGCAGCCGAGCAACGCCAGATTCTAAAATTGCAGGGTACAAAGGCTTGCCTTCTTTTTGATTGAGCAGCGCATAATCTACCAGCAAAATAGAGTTTTTGGTAACAAGACCCATCAACAGCACAATGCCAATCAGCGCAAATAGTCCTAGCTCCTTTTGGGTCAGCAGCAGCCCCAGAAAAGCACCGCCCAAAGAAAAAGGCAGTGCCGCCATAATGGTCAACGGGTGCAAGAAGTCTTCAAACAGCAGTACCAGCACCGCATAGATTAGCAATGCTGCTGCCCCTAGCGCTAAGCCCACATTAGAAAACAGCTCACCCATAATTTTGGCATTGCCAAAGTTTTCTTCTCGCACCGAAGCAGGTAAGGTTTTGAAGACGGGCAGTTGGTGAATGGCTTTGAGAGCATCCCCCAACGATGCGCCCTGAAGGTTTGCTTCCACGGCTACCTTCCGCGATCGATTAAAGCGATCGATCTGAGCCGGCCCCCCTGCAAACTGAATTTCTGCCACGCTCTGAAGGGGCACCAAAGCGCCCTCTGTATTTTTGACCTGAAGATTGCGGATGGTTTCAATATTGCTGCGGTACTGCGGTGCCAACTGTACCCGAATGGGGATTTGGCGATCGGTTAGGTCAAATTTAGGCAGGGCTGAGTCATTGTCCCCCAATGTGGCGAGGCTAGCGGTACGGGCAATATCTGCCACGCTTACCCCTTGGTCTGCCGCGCGCTGCGGGTCGGGTCGAATCACAATTTCGGGTTTAACCAGGCTGGCAGTAGAGGCAATTTCGACCAGGCCAGGGACGCTATGCATTTGTTTTTCAAGGGCTTGGGTTGTTGCAGTCAGCGCAACGGGGTCTTCGCTTTTGAGCACAATCGACAGCTCTTTTGAGCCACTCAGTCCACCCGTATCAAAACTCAGTCGTGTCCCTGGGATGCTTGGGAACGTGCTGCGAATCTCTTTTTCAAACTCCTGCTGCGAGATTTTGCGATCGCCCCTCGGTTTAAGCCTCACGTATAGCGTCGATTGCCCCACCTTTTCATCTGTTTGGACTGCCACCACATTCGGGTTGGTGAGCAGCGTATTGGTTAGCCGCTGGGTTGAGCGGTCGGTGGTTTCCATCGTTGTACCTGGCGGCAGCTCCATTTTGATAATGGATAAGCCCACATCCCCGTTCTGGAACAGCCCGACCGGAATGTAGGGCACCAGCATAAAGCTCCCCACCAGAAAAACAGTGGCTGCGCCCAGAGACAGAATGCGGTGACTCAGCGCCCAAGACAGAAAACGCCTGTACTGGTAAGACAGTCGATCTTGCTTTAGCGCCTCTTGCCCATGGGGCTTATCTTTGAGAATATAGGCCGCCATCAGCGGGGTAATGGTTCGCGCCACCAGCAGTGAAAACAATACTGAACCCGCCACTGCCACACCAAAAGGCCGAAAAAACTGCCCCGTCACGCCGTTCATCAACGCGACCGGACCAAAGACCGCCACAATACTGAAGGTCGTTGCCACCACCGCCAGCCCAATTTCATCCGAGGCATCTAATGCCGCATGGTAGGGCTTTTTGCCCATCGCCTGGTGACGCTCAATGTTCTCAATTTCAACGATCGCATCGTCTACTAAAATCCCTACCACCAGCGCCAGCGCCAGCAAGGTCATAAAGTTAAGGGTGTAGTGAAACCACTGAAACACAATGAAAGTGGGAATCGTCGACAGGGGCAAGGCAACCGACGTAATAAGGGTGGCACGCCAGTCCCTCAAAAACAGCCAGATGGTCACAATTGCCAGCGCAGCCCCCAGCAAAATAGACTCTACCGAGGCCATGTAAGATTCACGAATGTAGTCCGCTCGTAGGCTGTTGACCAGCTCAATTTTGATATCGGCAGGCAGCGTCTTTTTATACTCTGCAACAGCTTTTGCTACCGCTTCTTCTACGCCAACCACCACCGCCCCTGTACTGCGGGTAATCGAAAACACGACGGCAGACTTATTGTTAATACGCGCAATGCTGCGGATATCGCCAGCGCCGTCAGTCACGTCCCCTAAGCTCGACAAGGGCACAAAGCCTGCGCCATCGGGTAGGGTGATTTGGTAGTTTTGTAAGTCCTCTAACCGAACGGCGCTGCCCAAGGTGCGGATGCTCTGCTCTTGACGACCGACTTCGCCTCGCCCCCCTGGCAAATTAATATTGAAACTGCGGATTTGATCGTTTACTGTCGTTGCGGTCAACCCCAATGACTGAAGCCGTTCGGGGTGAAGGTTTACCCGCACTTCTCGATTGATGCCGCCAATGCGATCGACTTTGGCAACCCCTGGCACAGCCAGAATGGCGCGGCTGATCTGCTGATCGACGAGGTTGCTCAAATATTCTGGCGATCGCGTTTCTGAAGAGACGCTGTAGGTGGCAATGGGCCCACCGGAAAAGTCTAGGCGCTGCACAATCGGGTCGTTGGCATCTTGGGGCAGGTTTTGGCGAATCTGCGCGACGGAATTGCGCACGTCGTTTGTGGCGCGATCGCTGTCGGTTCCTAAGCTAAAGGTCACGGCAGTGGTAGAGGAGCCGTCGTTAATGGTGGAGGTAATTTGGTCGATGTTGCCCAGCCCCGCCACTGAATCCTCAACTTTTTTGGTGATTTGGGTTTCCAGTTCGGCAGGGTCTGCGCCGAGCTGTGTCACCGTCACCAGTACCGTGGGTACGTCAATATTGGGGTTTTCGTCAATGCCCAAGGTGGGATAGGCCACTAGCCCACCCAGGGTAAGAATCAAAAATAAAACCAGCGTTGGAATCGGGTTGCGAATTGACCAAGCCGAAATATTAAAGGACATTTCAGGGCGACTCCAAACGCTAGAACACTGATTGCGAATTAACAGATGGCAAGTTAAATAAATCTACTGAACCACGTTGACGAGATCGCCATCTTTTACAAATCCTGCGCCAGCAACCACCACGCGATCGCCTGCCTTTAGCCCTGACTTAACCGCAAGATATCCTTTAGACGGGTCGCCTGTCTGGACGGGCTGTGCCTTGATTATATTGTCAGCACCCAAAACATAGACCATGATTTGTCCATTGGCTTGGGGAACGATCGCCTCAGCCGGAATGGCGAGTGCCCTGGCGGTATTAAAGGCGATCGCCGCCTGTAAAAACATCCCAGGCTTGAGCGCCGCATTGGGGGGCAGGTCGATTTTGACAATGGCCTGTCGGGTTTTACCATCCACCACTGGGTTAATCTCACGCACCGTGCCCTCAAGAGTGAGACGGCGATCAGAGGCAGAGGTGACGGTGGCAGATGCACCAATCTTGACCTTGGACAGAAGCGTCTGAGGCACTTTAGCCTGTAGCTCCACCGCAGCATTCTGAATCATCGAAAACAGCGGCGTGGTTCCGGTCAAATCACCTGCTAGCGGCATTCTTTTTAGTAATAATGCCGCTAGCAGGTGCCAGCACCAGCGAAGCCTGATCGAGCTGTGTTTCTAGCTCTTGCTGACGGGCGATCGCATTTTGGACATTGGCCTGAGCTTGCCGAACCCCTGCACGGGCGTTATTGACTGCCGCATTGGCCTGAGCCACCTGGGCGATCGCATTTCTAACCCCAGCATTTGCGCTACCAATATCAGACTGCGAAACGTTGACACCTGCTTGAGCGGTTGCCGCAGCAGTCTTACGAGACTCTAGTTCTTGAGTGCTAATTGCTCCCTGCTGCGCCAAGGTAACGTAGCGCCGCCGATTGCTCTGGGCTTCGCTCAGCGTGGCCTGCTGCTGAGCCAGTCGCGCCTGCTGCTGAGCAACGGCACTCTCGGCGGAAGAAAGCTGAGCTTGGGCACCCAAAACCTGCGCCTTAGTTGAATTGAGCTGGGTTTGGGCAGCGGTCTGCTGTGCTTGAGCAGAATCCACTTGAGCCGTGGCCTGGTTTAGCTGATCTCGCTGCACGGCGTTATCTAAAACCGCTATCACCTCTCCCTTCTGGACAGACTGCCCTTCCTGTACCGAGATCGACTTAATCTGCACCCCTGCCGCCTTGGGGATGATCGAAACCCAGTTCCGCGCCTCAACGCTACCCTGCACGGAAAACGTTTGTGCCATGGGCATCCATTGGGCAGTCGCAACACTGACGCTTTGCTGAGAACCTTTAGCGATCTTTTCTGGGGGAGAGGATGCTGGAGCTTGCTTATCTGAACGAGCCATTAGGGTCATGCCGCCCAAGGTCATGGTAATGCCAATCCCAAGCCCCACCAAAACGCCTAGTCCACGGGGGGCTGTGCGATGAGGCAACGTTGAGGGGCTATTTTCTTGTGATGAGTTGGGCGTGGGTTCTGAAAGCATGGTGTTAGTGCCAAAGAGGTGAAGGCTTAAATGGCTGACTCATCGTTGAATGGGCATGACAGAAAGTCGGTTTGACGGGGAATAAGTCCCAAAATTTCGCAAAAATGGGGTTAATACTCAAATGCTCAGTTGGCTGGCAATCATTGAGCAAAGAAGACCTGCCTGTGCCTTAAACCAGTTCATATCCTCCTTGCCATAGATTCGCTGCATCAGTAGGCCATCAATGTAAACGAGCATAAATTCCAGAGCTGCCTCATTCTGGGTCTGAAGATAACTAGACAAAGCCTGTCGGGTCTTACAACAGAGTGTCTCTAAAACTTCAGGACGCTCGAGCTGTGACCGATGGGTATGCTGATAGAAATCCATCCAGAGCAACTGCTGCTTGGTAAAGTAATCCAGATTCTCAGTCACAAAGTCCATCACCGCTTCCACCCGTGCCAGCATTGAGGAAGGCATGGGTGCCTGGGACAAAAAATTACTAATATCCTGTTCGGTCAACTCCTCAATTAGTTGGATAAACAGGCTTTCTTTGCTGGGGAAGTAGTGATACAGCGTCCCGGTAGAGACCCCAAGAGCTTCTGCCAGTTGACGCATCGTTAGAGAGCCATACCCTTTCTCCGCAAACAAATCCAGACTCTGTCTCAACAAGTCGCGACGATACTGAATATGGTCAACAACTTTTGGCATCAAAATCTCTCTACTTCACTTTATTTATATCTAACATTTGTTATAAAAACAAGTCTTAACAGTTTTATGATTTTGCATTCACTTATGGGGGATTCGCAAAATCATAAAACCCCTTATTTTGGGTGCGCCGGAGGAGACTCACAGGGCTTAATGGACTACCGAGAACTCAGCGTTGAATCACCCTGACGATAGCCATAAAAATCAACGCGATAGTCCGTAATTTTTACGCCTGTACGCTGCTCAATTTCTGCAATGAGCGCGTCAGGGAGCTGGACATGAACATCTAAAATCTGATCGGTATCAAGGCAGTTGATATGGCTATGAGAATCGCTGACATGTCCGTAAAGCCGACCGTCTGAGCGTTCAACGCACTCAATGATGTCTTGTTGAGAAAGGGCTTCTAAGTTTTGGTAGACCGATGTATGCCCAATGTCTTTGCCTTCTTGGTTGAGGCGGTCATAGATTTGTCGTGCCGAGAGATGCTCTTGGGCTTGCCACAATAGCTCTAAAATAGAGCGGCGCTGCCGACTCAGGCGCATGCCTAACGTTTGACATTTGGTCAGCGCATCATCTAGCGACTGAATTGATTGGACATCACCCTCTTTTTCACTCAGCACTGCACATTCCCAAAATCTTAAAAGCGGTTTTATTGTGGATTAATTCCATCATAACCAAACTCAAACCGCTTTCGAGTTTTAGCCCTGCGCTTTTCTGACTGCCTATTCCAGGCTACGTTAAGCATTATTTAGATGCGATCGCACTTCCCTATGCCCACTGTCATTACCATTAACGCCCAACATTTTGAGACGCTAGACCTGGCTCCCGTCAAGGCTGTGCTAGATCACTGGCTCCAGACCAAAACGCTGTTTGACCATGAGCAGTCTCTCCAGTTTCAGATTGACTACCCTCAAGATCCGGCGCAATCTGAAGAACTGCCCGATATCCCTGAAGTGCGGCTGTGGTTTTTGCGGCTCGACAGCATTTACCCCTGGCTCCCCTACTGGCTCGACTGGAAATCTGGAGAGCTGGCACGCTACGCCGCCATGCTGGTGCCCCACGAATTTAGCAAGCGGGAGGGCATTTTGTTTAACCCGCAGGCTTTAGATTTATTTTTGATGCAGAAAATTTTTGTGCTGCATCACTGGCTCAAGCAAAATGGCGTAGCCCGACCCAATACCCTCAAGCAAATGGCAGAGCTGTTTGGCTATGAGCTAGAAGATTCACTGTTTACCCTTTTAGATAAACATGCGCCCTAGTATTACCCACCACTCACAGGGGGAATTAGCACAACCTCGTCCCCCTCTTGAACCACGGTACTCGGGTCTACAAATCCAAGGTTTACGCCGTAGCGCGTCACCTCAGCAAGGGGATGGAGGGCAGGGAAAGGGTGACGGATGCGATCGCCCACTTCCCCCACCGTCATTCCAGCAGCTACCTCTAAGACAACCTCTGACTGAGCATAGGCTTCTTGATAGGCTGCAAATAGCTTGACGGTAATGGTTGTCATGGGTTGGTTGCTATGCGATAGAGCGCCCTAAACGCCGCCCTGAACGGTAAACGGGTTGCTTCGAGACAGACGAACCTGATAGCCGCTATCGGATGGCACCGTATCTAACCTTTGCTGAAAGGTCACGGTTGCCCCAGCCGGAATGGTTGAAGGCTCTGGCATCGCAGCGCTAGTCTGGACTAAGTTGCCGGAAGAATCTAAAACTTCGAGGTTAACGCTAGAAACCGTAACGGCCTTACTATTGCCGTTCGTAATCCTACCCGAAACCTGGGATGAACCGCTGAGCTTAAAAATAGGCACTAAACGCACATTGCTAACGCGTAGGTTCCGAATAAGCGCCTGTTCTAGAACTTTAGGGTCAGTGGCGGTGGCTGCTGCGTCACTACCGCTACCTGCGCTTCCAGCAGCAGCACTAGAGGGCTTGCTAGCTGCACCAAGATTGATGAGCTGGTTCCAATAAGACTCATACTGGGTCCAATCGCTAGGCGACCCAATCCGAATCACGTCTCCAGGCGACTGTGCTTGGCTGACAACCGGAAGACCGATAGCTGCCGCCAGGAAGAGAGATCCAGCGATCCATTTCCAATTAGACTTACGAAACCCCATCAACATGACTGCTAACTCTTGGTAGATATTAGAACGTTAAAATTCACGCGCAAGGGATTTAACCCACCAGGCGTAGGTACAGATACCTTAGTCTTAGGCTACCCTCCTAACCACCTATTTGTATCTTTGCCCATCTATAAATTCTGTACACAGTCATTTTAGGTGAGTCAAGACTCTCTAGGATGGAAAGAGTGATTGCTTTTCTTTTAAAAACCTATGCCAACGCTCATCCTTTATAGCAAACCAGGCTGTCATCTCTGTGAAGGGCTACAAGAAAAGCTAGAGCAAATTCAGGCGTTGAATTTTCAGCTAGAGATTCGGGACATTACCACCCAAGCAGATTGGTTTGCAGCCTATCAGTACGAAATTCCGGTCTTATTTTGCCGGACGGATGAAACAGCACCCCAAGAAACACCGATTCCGCGCCCTTCTCCTCGACTGTCTGTAGTGCAGCTCCAGCGACATTTACAGCCTTATATGTCCCAATAACGATCGAAGACAACCGTATTTGTCGCTTCACGCAACTTGAATCGCGTGAGGTTGCGGATGAGGCAGACCATCATCTTCTAAAAGCAACTCTAGAACTTCCTGTCCATTTCGAGCAGCTTCCTCATAAGTTTCGCCATGAGTTCGATAATGTTGTTCAGGAAAATCTGGCAAATGAACCAGATAGCATTGATTCACCTCCGACCAAGTAATGACCATCTCATATCGAAGTAGAGTCATTCTTCTGCCTCCTTATCCTTGACTTGTTTAATCGTATCCATGACCTCTTTCTCTTAGTATGGCTTGGCATCGTTACCATCTTTGCCAGATAACGTTATTCGTCCTAAAAACAGAGGGTGCAACCATTTCGTATGACTCCCTTTGCCTGAAGTCTCAGTGAAACCTGCCTTGTTTAGCATGGCCTTTAACTCTCTGATCTTCTTAGACATGGGTTATGCCTCAAAATCCTTCGTGAATGTCCTGAAATGGATTTGAGGTCTCAGTTTTGGATCTTGAATTGAGTAGGATTATTAAAGTCGCTGCTATAAGCAAAGATATCTTTCATCTACAGATCATTGCAAGGAAAGATTCCTGTTCAGGTAAAACCTATTATTTCAAGCGCAACCTTCAGTTTTTCGGGAGAAAGGCGATCGCTGGGTGCGCGGCGATCGCCCCTTCCTAATTGCATTAACCTCCATCCCTTGCCATGATGAATGCAGGGTTCAACCTGCCCTAACTCTGCCGACCTAACACCCCCATTAGAATGACCGTTGAGTCTGCCACCGCCACTACATCCCTGCCTCTAGAAGCTTCTCTGAAGCACTACTTTGGCTACGACAGCTTTCGTGCGGGTCAGCAAGAAATTATTAATGCAGCTTTACAAGGGCAAGATTTAATGGTCATTATGCCCACGGGTGGGGGCAAGTCCATTTGTTTTCAGCTCCCTGCCCTGCTTAAATCCGGCGTGATGATTGTGGTGTCGCCCCTCATTGCGCTCATGCAAGATCAGGTGACTGCACTACAGGTCAACCAAATCCCTGCCACCTATCTCAACAGCAGCCTGAGCATGGCAGAAACCCGCGATCGCGAGTCTCAACTTTTACGCGGCGATATCAAACTGCTCTACGTTGCTCCAGAACGGCTTTTCAACACTAACTTTCTGGGCTTGCTCGATCAGATCCAGTCACGGTTCGGCATTTCTTACATCACCGTAGACGAAGCCCACTGCGTCTCAGAATGGGGTCACGATTTTAGGCCAGAGTATCGTCGCTTAGCCGAACTGCGCCTGCGCTACCCCCACGTACCCGTCATGGCCTTAACCGCCACCGCCACCGATCGCGTTCGGCAAGATATTCTGCATCAGCTACGGCTACGAGAACCCTTTGCGCACCTTGCCAGCTTTAACCGTCCCAATCTGTACTACGAAGTTCGCCCTAAGCATCGCAATCTGTACGACGAAATTTTGCAGTACATTCGCAAAACCGAAGGCTCTGGCATTATCTACTGCGCCAGTCGCCGTCAGGTGGATGAACTAACGGCAAAACTTCAGCGAGATGGGATCAGCACCTTGCCCTACCATGCGGGGCTGAACGATCGCATCCGGTCAGAAAACCAGACGGGCTTTCTGCGAGATGACGTGCAGATCATGGTCGCCACAGTTGCCTTTGGCATGGGCATTAATAAACCCGACGTGCGGTTTGTGATTCACCATGACCTACCGCGCAATATCGAAAGCTACTACCAAGAGGGAGGCCGCGCCGGACGGGATGGCGAACCTGCCGCCTGCATTTTGTACTTTGCTCCCAAAGATATCCGCACCATTGACTGGATGATTGACCAGAAGGTCAACCCCGCCACCGGTGAGCCGTTAGAACAAGAGCAGCGCATTGCCCGTCAGCAGCTCCGCCAGGTGATTGACTATGCCGAAGGTACCGTCTGTCGCCGTACCATCCAGCTCAGCTACTTTGGCGAACAGTTTGCAGGCAACTGCGACAACTGCGATAACTGCCGCAACCCCAAGCCCTTAGAAGACTGGACGGTAGACGCCCAAAAGTTTCTGTCCTGCATTGCCCGCTGCCAAGAGCGCTTTGGCACCAACCACATTATTGATGTGTTGCGCGGCTCTAAGGGGCAGCGCATTACCCAGAAGGGGCACGATAAGCTGACCACCTACGGCATTGGCAAAGATAAAACCGTAGATCAGTGGCGGCTACTAGGGCGTACATTGCTGCAACAGGGCTTGGTAGACGAAACTACCGATGGCTACCCTGTGCTGAAGCTAAATGCCCGCAGTTGGGAAGTGATGCGCAAGCAGCAGTCTGTCTACGTTGCAGTTGCTCCCCAGAAGGCAGATGGGGGGAATGATCGCCGCTCTCAATCTACTGGCTCTATCGACGCGGAGGCATTATTCCAACGGCTGCGGACATTGCGCAAAAAGCTGGCGGATGAACGGGCGATCGCCCCCTATATGGTCTTTGCCGATTCCACGCTCAAATCAATGGCACAGCAGCAGCCTCAAACGTTGGCAGAATTTGCTGCAATCTCTGGCGTCGGTAGCCGTAAGCTGCTGCAATATGGCGATAAGTTTTTAAGCGAAATTCACGGGTTTAGATCAGAACAGGGGCTACCCGTGGTTGAGAAGGAGGAGACTGCAACGCCCACCTCAACCCCAGATGACTTTGCCTTAGCGGAAACCCTCGCCACCACATTAGCGCTATTGCAAAAGGGATGTAGCGTTGCTGAAATATCCCAGCAGCGTGGGTTAAAACCTAACACGGTGTTGAGTCACTTAGTGGAGCTAATTGAGCAGGGACAGCCCATTGCGCTAGAGCCATTGGTGACCATTGATCGTCAAGAAAAGATTAAAGCGGCGATCGCCAAGGTAGGCGCGACTTCTCTCACTGCCATCCGCAACCACCTGGGCGAAGCATATTCCTACGATGAAATTAAGCTGGTGCGAGCGGATTGGCATCGGTTACAAGAATAATCATCCTCTCATCTAGGCGATTCTCCTATGATTGAGGGATGCAGGTTTGAGAACCCGTTGAGCAATTAAAGCAATGGTAAAAACTCCGCCCAAATCTAAACCACTGTCTTTGCCGCCCCTTGAAAATGGCGATCGCCTAAATCGCTACGAATTTGAGCGGCGCTATGACGCTATCCCCTACCTTAGAAAAGCTGAACTCATTGAAGGAGTGGTTTACATGGCTGCTGCCCTACGGTTTAGGAGTCATGCTGTACCTCATAGTAACCTTCTGATCTGGTTAGGATCGTGGATTTAATAACACCAGGAAGTTATATGAGAGATGGTAATGTCAAATCAACCCATCTTCAATGTTAAATGGCAAGTTATCCAAGAGAAA
>JAGVDA010000151.1 GCA_020058975.1 Thermosynechococcus sp. WC_1
TGAAACCGCACCCTTAATGGCTGCCCCTAGGGCGCAATCATCAATTAGGGCTTTGCGAATAACCTCAATGCCACCCACACCGATTAAAGTTTCCCGACGCACAAGGCAACAGCCCCCTGCTGCTGCCGCCATCGGGTTTTGGGGCTGATTCACCCACGGAAAGGGATACAGCTTTTGAAAGAAAAAGACAAAGGCCGGAATCAGCAGCTTTTCCCAAAAGCTCTGGCAGCGCAGCAGCACCATTAATGAGACTAAATCGAGCTGTTCCTGTTCGGCTTTAAGCACCAACTGCTTCAGGGTGGCCTGCCCGTGCAGAATATCGGCATCGGTGAGCAAAAAGTAGTCTGGCAGGGGCTGCGTTGTATCCTGAAGCACCCGCTCAATGCCTTGATGCACTGCCCATAGTTTGCCAGACCAGCCTGTTGGGAGCGGATCTGTGGTCATGATCTCAAGGGAGGCTTCGTCTTTGCTTTGATGCGCAGTTTGACGCGCCACGGCAGCGGTTCCATCTGTACTCTGATCATCCACCAGCAGTACACGGAAATCACCTGAATAATGCTGAGTCAGCAGCCCTGGCAAAGACTGCGTCAGCATTTCAGCTTCATTTCGGGCAGGTATGACCGCACAAATAGAGGGCCACGTTGCCAAAGATGCCTGCTTTGAAGGTGTCAGACGCTGATCGCATCGCCAAAACCGACCTCTAAAGGCCAGCAGATAGATCCAGCTCAGGCCAGATAAACCCAGTGCCAAGAGGGTTATTGCCATAAAATCACTCCAGTACAACTCATTTCATGACAGATGGATGCTGCAATTTCGGCCTAGGCAATTTCAGCAGACTGTTGAGCGCGAGACAAAAACGGTCGGTCTACCACAACGGCCTCATGCTCACCGACTTTGACGCTTAAACCCGCTCCACCTGCTTTCGTTTTCAGGTACGCCAGCCCAAAGAAGCCCTCGGCTGTTTCAACCACGCTGGTTAAAACCCCTACTTTTTGATCTTCTATCGAAAGAATTGCCCCCAGTGGCTCTGCTTGTGCCAGATTAAGACCCCAGAGCTGCTGTTTAACGCCGTTATAGGTATTGAGTCGCGCAATGGTTTCTTGCCCGATGTAGCAGCCTTTATTAAAAGACACCGTATGCCAAAGCCCTGCTTCTAAGGGGTTATAGTCTTCGGTCAACTCTGACCCTGGCATGGGACGACCTTGCAAGACTCGCAACTGTTCCCAGGCTTGTTCGCCCAGAGGCACGGCCTTTGCGGCGGTAAGGGTTTGCCAAAGCGCTGCGCCATCAGCAAGGTCAGCAATGATGGTGTAGCCCTGAGAGCCTAACCCACTGCCTGCGGCAATGCGAACTGAAAGCCCAGCAATTTTGGCAATGCAGTGAGAATGTAGCGTTTGGGGCAGGTTGGTTACGCCCAGCCCCTCAAGGAATGCTGCGCTGTGAGGACCCAGCAAGCTAAAGCATAGGGTGGTGTCGCTAAGGTCTGTCAGCTCGACTTTATCGCCAAAAAAGATGTAGCGATCGAGCCATTGCAATAACGGTTGACGCTGGCTGGGTGAGGTGAGAACTAAGACTTCTGCCTCGGTAACGTAGGCACTCACTAAGTCGATGGTGCGGGCGGTGGAGGTAAGAATAACAGTTTCGCAGCCTTGTCCAGGCTGGAGCGACTTGAGGTCATTGGTGCTTTGGTTATGCAAAAACGTGAGGCGATCGCCCCCACTCAATCTCAACCTCCCCCAATGGCTGCGATCATAGAGTGCGACGGCTTGGTGGGCAGCGGCGATCGCCTCAGCATCATTGCCAAAGGTGACAGGAATATTAGACGCAATCTGAGCGCCTTGAGAACGTTGATAGTCTCGCAATGCCTGCATACGGTATGGTCTTTAATCCTAGTTAGAGCGTTGGAAACACATTGCAAAATACGCCAAGATCTATTCTAGGAGAAAACTAAGGCACGATATCTGTCCTATCAGCAATGCTTGCTAAACTATTCAGCAAGCATTGCCACCACAAAACCAATGACAGCCATCACGCTTAACCTTTCCCCAGAACTCGATCAAGAGCTTCGTACTGAAGCCGCTAGGCAGGGACTGGAACCTGATCGCTACATCATCCATACTCTCCAAGAACGGCTTCAGCCCAAATCTGACCTAAAATCCACAGAATCTGACCTACTCCAACAAATCAATATTGGTTTCTCAGCGGAAACCTGGATTCAATACCGTGCGCTAATTGCAAAACGCCAAGCCGAAACCCTTACTTCCGAAGAACACGAACACCTCATTCAACTGAGCGATCGCCTCGAAAACCTTAATGTTCTCCGTATTCAGGCACTCATCCAATTGGCTAACCTACGCAATCAGTCCTTAAGCGACCTTATGCAAACCCTTGGAATCAGCCCTAATCCTGAAATAGCGGATTATGCCTGATTTTCGCCTTACACAGCAACAACGAAACCTCATCAAGCAACGTGCAAACAACTGCTGTGAGTATTGTAAAAGTCAAGCTAAATTCTCTTCAGACTCTTTTTCAATTGAGCACATTATTCCTCGTTCAAAAGGCGGCACCAGCGATTTGGATAATCTTGCTGTGGCTTGTCAAGGTTGTAATAACTTCAAATACAGTCATACTCAGGCAATTGACCCCATCACAGGCGAGTTAGCCCAACTTTATCATCCTCGACAACAGGACTGGCAAGATCACTTCACTTGGTCTCGTAATTTGACTCAAATGTTGGGTTTAACACCCATCGGACGTGCCACAATTGAGCGCTTAAGACTCAACCGTGAAGGGGTTGTTAATCTTCGGCAAGCTCTAGCTTCAATTGATCAACATCCGCCTTGAAGCGCCAAAAGCCTATTAGATACTTTTAAGATAGAGGCAGCAAAGTTCTCAAGACAAAAGCTTATGTTGCGGAAGCCAAAGCCATGACCACGCTGACACTCCCCCTAACCGTAGATCTCAAGCAAGTTCATCTTACAGATGAGCAGTTTTATCAGCTTTGTATCAGCAATCCAGAACTCAATATTGAACGTAATGCAGCCGGAGGACTAATTCTGATGCCACCTGTCGGAGGCGATAGCGGTAGCCGCGAAATGGAGCTGGGGACTGACCTCAGTATCTGGAATCGGCAAACTGGGTTGGGCAAAACGTTTAGCTCTTCTACAGTTTTTAAGCTACCTGGTGGTGGCGATCGCTCTCCTGATGCGGCTTGGGTAGAGCTATCCCGCTGGCAAGCCCTTACTCCAGAACAACGCCAGAAATTTCCGCCCATCGCCCCCGATTTTGTGATTGAATTGCGTTCTCGAACCGATAGTCTGCAAACCCTTCAAGCCAAAATGCAGGAATATCTAGACAGCGGCGTGCGCTTGGGCTGGTTATTTAACCCCCAAGACCAGCAGGTCGAACTCTATCGAAAGGGGCAACAGAAAGAAGTGCGACCTTTCCCCACCCTTCTCTCAGGCGAAACCGTTTTGCCTGGATTTACGCTTCAGGTTGATCTATTTACGGATGATTAACCATCGGGATTGAGCGCATTAGGCCAAAATATCTGAGATTTTAATGAGTGATTTGGTCTTCTATTCAGCGTCTGAGCTTGCCCAAGGCATCCGCGATCGCACTTTCTCGGCTACTGAAGTTTTAGAAGCCCATCTCGCGCAAATTGCCCAACATAACCCTGCCCTGAATGCCATTGTTACCGTCAACGAGTCGCAAGCACGACTTCAAGCACAGATAGCAGATGAAGCCATTGCTACAGGTGAAAGTTTAGGTACGCTGCATGGGGTGCCCGTTACCTTCAAAGACTTATTCGAAACCGAAGGGTTACGGACGACCTTTGGCTATCAAAGCCTTTCACAATACATTCCCTCTAGGGATGTTTCCCTTGTTGGACGGCTGCGAGGGGCTGGCGCAATTGTTTTAGGTAAAACCAACCTACCCAAAGGCGGCGCTGATTTCCAAACCGTTAGCTCCGTTTTAGGCCGCACCAACAACCCGTGGGATTTAACGCGCACCCCAGGTGGCAGTACAGGTGGAGGCTGCGCAGCAGTTGCTGCGGGACTCTCGCCCCTAGAACTGGGCAATGATCTCGGCGGTTCCCTGCGGATTCCAGCACACTTTTGTGGTGTGTACAGCCTAAAACCAACCGAAAATAGGGTCGTCAGCTCCCTACGAAGCAATCCGTGCACCCTACGCCACATGATTTCGACAGGCCCTGTCGCTCGTTCGGTGCAAGATCTAAGGCTCTGTCTCGATCTTATTGAAGGGCCAGACGGCAGCGAGTGGAATGTTTCGCCCGTTGCCCAAGAAGAACCGATGCTTCAGCCTTTATCAAACTATCGGTTTGCGTGGTGCGATCGCTTTGATGACCTAACAGCAGATACCCAAACCCAAGCGGCGCTTGCAGATTTAGCCCATCAGCTTAGCGTCGCCGGCTGCACCGTTGAGCGCATTACGCCCCAATCTTTTAACTTTACCGAAGCCTGGGAAACCTTTGGAGAACTCTGCTCTTGTCAACTGGCGCTCAGTCAATCAGCACCGCTGCGAATTGCCGCCAGCAGCATTGCTAAAATCTTGCCCTCGCAGTGGGTTCTAGGCGGCGCTATTGCACGAGGTTTTGTTCAGGGCGTAAAAACAGATTTACAGGGCTACATGGAACTGCTTACCCGCCGCGATCGCATCATTACCCAAATGGAGCAGTTCCTGAACCAGTGGGATGGCTGGCTGTGCCCCGTCACTCCTGGCGCTGCCTTTACCCATCGACAAACTTGGTTTCCCCTTCGAGGTGCATTAGAAGTCGATGACCAAATGCTGCCCTACTGGATGTGGGGACTGGGCTTTACCAGCATTTTTAGCCTGACGGGCAACCCTGTGGTGACGCTGCCGCTCAATACAAACGCTTTGCCTATTGGGGTACAGCTTGTGGGGCAGCGATGGCAAGATAGGGGACTGCTGGCGATCACCCAGTCCCTCTCTGACCTGACTGGAGGTTTCCAGCGACCGCCAGGATATTAGTACCCTAGGCAATCACCGCACTTTTAACTTGTGCCAAGGTGGGATAGTCGGTATAGCCTTCTGCACCGTGGGAGTAAAACGTGTTTGGATCGGGGACATTAAGCGATGCATGTTGGCGAAAGCGCTCTGGCAGGTCAGGGTTGGCAATAA
>JAGVDA010000215.1 GCA_020058975.1 Thermosynechococcus sp. WC_1
ACTCCGAGATTTAGGGTGTACGCTGCTGGCTTTTGTAGCAACCCCAGACTGGGTTGCAGCCATGCAAATTGGGGATGGCTTTATGATGTTGCGCAGCCACCCAGATGCAGAGTGTCAATTGTTGTTTGAGCCTGACAAGGGTGAATTTATCAACGAGACTATTTTTGTTACAACCTCTGGCGCTAAAGCCTACATGGGTGTGTGCGTAGAGGCAGTACAGTTACCATTTTTATGTGCCGCAACGGACGGGTTAGAGCGCGTTGCTGTTCGACTTCATGATTGGCAGCCCTATTCGCCTTTTTTTCAGCCCTTTGAAGCGTGTCTGTTGCAGCTACCGACAGCAGTAGAGCAGTATAGCTATCTCAAAACCTTCCTCGAGTCAGAACGGCTGAATGCAAAAACGGACGATGATAAAACCCTGCTAGTTTGTCTTTACAGCGCTGAGCTGCCGGAGGCGTAATGGGTGGTGCAGCAATGGGTGGTGCAGGTTTAACGGCGCTGATCTCTGGTCGCTCTATTGTTTTGGACAAAAAATTAGCCAGTAGTGGGGAAGGGACGGTCTGGACAACAAACTTTCCTGGGTTTTTAGCGAAGCTCTACCATACCCCTACCCCTGATCGCATTGAAAAGCTGCGGGTGATGATTGCTCATCCACCCCAAAATCCTATGCGGCATCATCATCACGTTACGTTTGCGTGGCCTCAAGATTTACTTCAGAATGCCCAGGGGCAGTGCCTCGGCTTTTTAATGCCAGAAATTGTGGATGGCGTTAAGCTTTCGCTGATTTACAACGCAAAATTGAGAAATCGGAAGGCTCCACGCTTTAACTGGTACTACCTCCACACCGCCGCGCTCAATTTTGCCCTGTCGCTGAAGTCGCTTCATGATGAAGGTTATGTAGTCGGAGATATCAAGCCTCAAAACTTGCTAGTAAACAGCCGCGCGCTGATTTCGGTGATTGATGCAGATTCGTTTCAGGTGCGCGATCCTAAGACTAAAACCCTATATCGCTGTCTCGTTGGTTCTGAGGGGTTCACGCCCGTTGAGCTGTTGGGTAAAGAGCTGTCAACCCTCGATCAAACTGAGATTCACGATCGGTTTCGACTGGGCGTGATGGTTTTTATGCTGCTGTTTGGCGACCAGCCGTTTAAGGGTAAATGGATTGGGCGAGGGGAGTCCCCTCAGCCTGCTGAACTAATTCGTCAAGGCGACTGGCCCTATGCCCCCAACAGTATGGTGCAGCCAGGTCCCAATACCATTCCGCTTTCAATTATTCATCCCCAGCTTCAGGTATGTTTTCAGCGCTGCTTTACGGAGGGGCATCGTAATCCTCAGGCGCGACCTTCGGCGCAAGATTGGAGTGAGGCGCTGAAGTTAGCTATTCCCGATCTACGGATGTGTCACCTTGAGAATAACCACTACTACAGTCGCGTTTACGGTCGGTGTTATTGGTGCGATCGCCGATCTTCCGTTGGCCTAGACGTTTTTAGCCCAACGCTTGCCCTGCCTCGGGTAAAGCCACAGCCACCCGCGCGCAAGACAGCAGCATCTACTTCCCCCAGACATCCTCTTTCTGCCGCATCAAGCCTCTCCTCTCTCATCGGCGGCGTAGGGCCGCAGGGGCAGTCCTCGCTTCAGAGAGCCGCTGCAACATTGATAAACCCTATGACGGCAAAAACTTCGCAGTCAGCTCATGCCTGGATCCACCGATCTAATCCAGTCTGGTGGGGTGCCGGCTGTATTGCAGTGGGGCTAGTGGGCCTCGCAATTTTACTTCTTCCCGACCTGAATGTAGAGATGATTCAGAAAGGTGGAACCGCCATAACGACTGCATTAACGCAGGGTTTTGAGTCTCGGACTGCCAACAAGGTTAAGTCGAAGCTGAAGAGTCTGGTGCCCCCCGCAGACTCTCAACAAATTGCTGAAGTGCAGCATGGTGGGCATTGGGATGCCATCACGGCGCTAGATCTGAGTCTTGATAACCAGCTTTTGATCAGCGGTAGCAAAGATATGACCATTAAGCTCTGGGAATTCCCTTCAGGACAACTGAAGCAGACGTTTTCAGATCACTATGAGCCTATTGTTTCTATTGGCATAAGCGACAACAAAGAAACCCTTGTCACCAGTAGTGTTAGCGGCAAAATTTTGGTTTGGAACTTAGAAACCCAGGAACTAATGCGGAGTCTGTTGACCAACAACACTTGGGGGCTTGAGGGTACCATTCGCACAGCAGTGACAGATCGGCGGGGGCAAATATTCGCCAGCAGTGGCTGGGGTGGCAGTCTTTTACTTCAGAATCTTCAGTCTGGCAAAGTGATTCGCATTGCCTCTAATTCCCTGGGTTCAGAGCAGGCGCTGGGCATCTTGCCCAATGGCAAAACGTTGATTAGCAGCAGTAGTGACGGTAAATTTCAGCTTTGGGATACTGCAACCGGACAGCTCACCAAAAGCTTTTCAAGCAGCATCAGCAATTCATCGTTTGAGTCGATCAGTGTGCTGGCTCTAAGCCTGAATGGACGGGTGATGGTCAGCGGTAGTTGGGATGGCTCAATTTTAGTCTGGGATTTATTGACCGGAACGTTACAAAAGCAGCTTCAAAAGCAGCCCAAGGCGATTTCAGTTATGGCGGTCAGTGATTCCGGCGATCGCCTTGCCATTGCCAATACCAACGAGCCTGTCATTAAAGTTTGGAATACCCGCACAGGCAAGTTAGAGGGTATTTTGCTCGGCAATATTGGTATCGTGACGGCACTCAAGTTTAGTCATGATGGGCAATATCTGATCAGCGGTAGTGATGAGCCATCCATTAAAATTTGGAGCCTTTCCACCCGTCGCATTCTTAGAACGCTGATGCAGTAGATGCCATGCCGTATCACACCTATTTTGGACGCTGTGTAGCGTCCGCACTTCAATTGCCGTCTCAGTTTCTAGAATAGAAACAGCCTTAAAACGGACAACCTTAAGATTTTTGGAGAATGTTGATGATGGAGAATGAAGCGCTAGCTGCGATCGCCGAATCCCTGCACCAAATCGCGGCATCCAAGCTACCCCAGCAGACTTTAGGATTTGGGCCAGCCCCTAAATCCCAGGTCTATGTTTTCTGCAATCGCAAGCATGGGGGCATCTGGTATCACTTAGATGATCAGAGCCAGCCCATTAATATAGAGCATCCGGCACTCACGGGCTATGTGCGTAAGCTGGAGTTTAAAGAAACTGTGCGCCGCAATGAAAAAACGCACAAACTTCACTGCTACATAGAGGCTGATAAGCTCTACGTCTTAGAAAGTTCAGCCACGGCACATTTTAGTAAGGGGCTACTGAGTACGCTGGCGTTTCTATCACCTCAGGCATTGGGGCAGCCGATCACAATCTGTCCCCAAGCCTCCACAGAGAATGCTGAAGTGCTGTTTTGTAATATGTATGAAAGTGGCGATCGCCAAGTCTTTGCACCCTACGATGACCAGACTGACTGGAAGCGGGTAAGTCGAACGGCGATCGACAACGTGAAGGCCGCGAATGAAGCGTAGGGCTACTGTGAACCAGAGCCTCTGATCAATTCGACCGCATCATAACCATCGGTTTCAGCCAGCAACACCTTCACCTTTTCATCCCGAGCCGTGGGCAACACCTTGCCCACAAAATCTGGATGAATGGGCAACTCTCGATGTCCGCGATCGATCAGCACTACCAGATGAATCGTACTGGGGCGACCGTAATCATGAATGGCATTGAGCGCTGCTCGTGCGGTTCGACCGCTATAGATAACGTCATCCACTAGCACAACGGTCTTACCCGTCAAATCTGTAGGGAGATTCGTTTTGCCAGGGGTTCGCACCGTAATTCGGTCTAAATCATCCCGATAAAAGGTAATGTCCAAGGCTCCAACAGGCACCTGGATTTGCTCTAGGTGTTCAATTTGCTGGGCTAAAAGATTCGCTAGAGGCAATCCGTGGGTGAGTACCCCCAAAACCACAATCTGGTCAAGCTGACGACATCGCTCTACGACCTGAGACGCTAAGCGTGTGATGGTGCGCCGTAGCTCTTGGGCGCTTAGAATTTCAACAACGATTTGAGTCATAGCGTTCTATACGGTTGCAGCAGTGGCCTTTATTAAGCCCCGCCAGGGCTATGCTTTGATTTTAGTGTTCTTGAGAGAAAAACCACTGCAAGATTAAGAATTGGGTTCAATGCCTTGAGCCTTGAGCTGCGATCGCAGCCGTTCTAGTTCTTGCTCTGCATGTTGTGCCCGCGCTTGTGCTTCTACGAGTTGCTCTTCCGCCGTCGGGACAAGCTGCCCCTCAGCCGTAAAAAATCGCAGTTTACCCGCATAAACCCCTAGGTAAAGCGCAAGTTGCTGACTCCAGAGCCAGCCTTCTGGGGTAGGTGCTAAGTCTTCATAGTGCCCATCGCTAAGGTGAAAACCCTGAAACTCTAGACTAATGGGGTCAAACCAAAAATACTCTGGGGTGCGGAACGTATCTTGATAGAGCTGCTTTTTAAGCCCTTTATCAATTTTTGCAGTTTTGTTAGAGAGAATTTCGACAATAACGTTGGGGTACTTGCCATCTTCTTCCCAGACAGCCCAGCTTTTGCGATCTTTTTTCTCAGTACCTAGCACAACAAAAAAATCTGGTCCCCTGAAATCACGGGCTTTGAGCTGGCGCTGATTGTAGTAAATGGTGAGGTTGCCGGAGGCATAAAAATCCTGTCGATCTTGCCACAAAGATTTAATGAGCCGCAAAAGCAGGTCGATTTGGTCACGATGAAAGTCGGTTTCCAAGGGTGGCTCATCACTCAATAGATCGCAGGGAGGCCACTGAATGTCATCTTCTTCCTCTATCCAGGTATCGACGAAAGGGGCAGATTGAGACATAGACAGAACCCTCTCAACACTTTCTATCATAGGGTATTCATGGATTGGTCGAGCGATTCGGCTTTGGGTTAATCGCTCAAGGCAGTGGATCGCAAGCAATGGGTGGCTTCAGCGTATCCCTTACCGATACCTTAGAAAGAGACGATGAATCCAGATGTGGTCAGACAGCCGCGATGAATCTTAAGCTATTAGTCAATTTAGAAGCGATGACGCCTAGTGAATGTAGGCAAGGCGGCGCAGGGCTACACATCGGGTACGGCATTCATGAGACGCCGTTTGGCTTTGCACTCATTGCGACCACGACACGCGGCATTTGCAATCTGCACTTTTTAGAGGAAGCGCAAGAAGAGTCAGTCATACAGCTTCTGCGTCAGCAATGGGGGAAGGCTGAACTGACACGAGATCAGTTGAAGACTGAAGGGCTTTGCGATCGCATCTTCCCAAATCCTGCCATCCCAAATCACTCCATTCAAGAGCCACTCATGGTCGTAGTCAAAGGTACTAACTTTCAAATTCAGGTTTGGAGGGCGCTGCTGAATCTACCCTTTGGCACTTTAACAACCTATCAAAAGCTTGCCGCCAACCTTCAAAAGCCAACCGCTGCTAGGGCAATTGGCAATGCTGTCGGAAAAAACCCCATTGGCTATCTTATTCCTTGCCATCGTGTCATTCGAGAATCTGGCGAGTTGGGAGGGTATCGCTGGGGCATAGATCGCAAAGCGGCCTTGCTGGAATGGGAAGCAAGTTCCATCGGACAAATGTAGCCACAAAAAAGCCACCGAAACATTTCGGTGACTTTTTTTGAAAGACATAAATTAAATAGGCCGTAATGTAGGGGCAGGTTTAGCTAAACCCTTATCGTTTATGACCAGAAATTCTTGTCAAAACCTGCCCCTACATATTCTTTCCAGAAATTCTGACGTTTCTACACAGCCGCTTTAACTTGCGCTTCAGACTTAGCCATAAGTGTCCGATAGGTGGCGCGCATTTTTAAGCCAGCCAACACTTGAAATAATCCTGACCCATTATTAGAGCCTGGATAATCGCGGTGCTTCAGCAATAGCTCTGTCATTTCGCCAGGGAAATCAACCGAAGTATTGCTCAAATGGCTCTCAACGTAAAGCATCTCGTCGAGACGCTCAAACTGACCGTCTACTTCCAACACAGAGACGCTGTTTCCGTAGTATTCGTCAGGGCCGTAAAACATCTTGATGCCGGGATAAGAGCAGGTCAGCTTACGACCGCAGGGCACCCAATTAATCGTAGACCCTTCATCGAATAGATACACTGGCTCAAAGTCAGGTACATTATCTTTCTGGATCAGCCGTACCCGCAGCAGGCTGCCTGGTTTTTCTTCCTTAGGTACAAGCTGGGTCGGCAGAATCTGAATGACAACATCAGCATGCTTTTTCTGAGGGTCAATGTAGGCTTCAAAGTCTGGCTTGCGGGCGTTGATAGCAGCTAGCACATCGTCGTAGGAGTGACCGCGCTCAGCCATGTCCCGCTGGATTTTCCAGTTTATTTTAACTTCGTCACTGATATCGAGATAAACACTGAAGTCGATCAAAGACCGGACTCGCTCATCATGAAGCGGATGAAGCCCTTCAATCACCACCACGCGGTTGGGTTCAACCAGTTCTGGCGGGTCAATCAACCCTGTTTCATGGTTGTAGATGGGCTTATTGATGGTCTGACCACTCTTGAGCGCCTTCATTTGCTCGTACATCAAATCGAAGTTGTTGGCGCGGGGGTCTAGCGCCGTAATGCCGGTTTCTTTCCGTTGATAGCGATCCAGACTGTGGTAGTCGTCCAGGCAGATCACGGTCATAAAATCTTCCCCAAACAAGTCTGTCAGGCGTTGGAGGAAGGTGGATTTACCGCACCCAGAGTCTCCGGCAACGCCGATCAGTACCACGCGGTCTGGCTTACTGCTCATAACTACGGTTCCCTCGTTTATCAATCTTTCAACAGCACAGAATTTTGGTCGTGCAAGCAGAATGAGAAAGATTTGCTCATCTTGAATTGCATTGCCCCTTATTGATATTACAAGGCGATCGCCCACTCTGAATAGCTATCTTGAGGAATGCTTTTCAGGAGATTGCTCGAACCGCTCGATTAGATGTAAAACTGGGGCACGTCTTGATCCCTCAAGCTGCCACCCCAAAAATAAAGACTCGTGGCAAAGGCATGGTCTGCCTACGTTTCAGATTTAGGGGACGAGGCTGGCTGTAAAGCTAACTTGACCGCCAACGCCACCAGTCCAATGGTCACGAGTCCAAAAATTCCGGTACCCATGGTCATGCCGCCAATGACCAACGTACGGACGGCGGCAGAGAGGTTCATCACAATGGTGCTATGAGAAACGGTCGGGTGCGTCATGAGCGACTGCACCACCGAAGTGGTGAGGCGATAGAGTAGCGTGGTCATACCCCCTGCGATCGCCGCGCCTGTCAAGGACCTAAGGGGAGTCAGCGGCTTATCAGCGCCATCAATGGGAGGTAGAGAGGGTTGATTCATAGGGGTTGTACTGAGATCAGGGTGGCGTTAGCTGGGCTACGAAGGCTGACTTGCTGGGCTTGCCTTACCATACTAACCACAGATGTCGTAGCCAAAATGTAGCCCAATTCTGAGAGCCACTCCCTTAATTTTGAAAGGTTCGCTTAAAATGTGAGAGGAATATGTAAAATTTTGTAATCTTTCGTTTGAGTATCCGTCGAGATAGCAAACTCCATGACCTCAGTAACCTCCCTCTTTGCGCCAGTTGAAGCAGACCTTGACCAACTGGTGGAAAATCTGAAGCAGCTTGTTGGGGCTAGGAATCCAATCTTGTATGCCGCCGCCGAACACCTGTTTCAAGCTGGGGGGAAGCGAATGCGACCCGCCATTGTGTTTTTGCTTTCAAGGGCGATCGCAGGGGATGACGACATCTCAGCGCGTCATCGTCGTCTGGCCGAAATTACGGAGATGATTCACACTGCCAGCCTATTTCACGATGATGTGGTAGACGAGGCCGATATGCGGCGCGGCGTAGAGACGGTTAACTATCGCTTTGGCAACCGCATTGCCATCCAGGCCGGAGACTTTATGTTTGCTCAAGCGTCTTGGTATCTGGCAAACCTAGACAGCTTGCCCGTGGTTAAGCTGCTCTCAGAGGTCATTAAAGACTTTGCCGAAGGCGAAATTCAGCAGGGTTTGAGCAGCTTTGATACGGATGTGTCTTTAGAAAGCTATTTAGAAAAGTCCTATTACAAAACCGCCTCCCTCATTGCCAATAGCGCTAAGGCTGCTGGGGTATTAAGCGATGTTTCTCCTGATTTACAAGAAGACCTGTATCAATTTGGTCGAGGGGTTGGCCTAGCGTTCCAGGTGGTAGACGACATCTTAGACTTCACGGGCACAACAGATGCTCTCGGTAAGCCTGCAGGGTCTGATCTCAAAAGCGGCAATTTAACGGCTCCTGTGCTATTTGCGATGGAAGAAAAGCCCTACCTTCAGGTGCTAATTGAGCGTGAGCTAACCGAGCCAGGGGACTTAGAAGAGGCGATCGCCCTTATTAACAACAGCCAGGGCATTGAGCGATCGCGAGCTTTAGCAGAATCTTTTTCTGCCCAGGCGCTCAAGCGTCTTGAGAAACTGCCGTCTTCACCCTCTAAGCAGGCGCTGGTGGAGCTGACGGACTACATCATTAAGCGACTGTATTAGTGATTTTTTATTTGTAATTTTTCATTTGTAGAGTATCGGCGGCATGACAAAGGAAACAGTCGAGGCTCCAGTTCCTTCTGCCTCACGGTGGGGTGGTTTGTGGCGACAGCAGAAAGACAATATTCTCACCATTGTGGTGGCGATTATTTTGGCGATCGTGATTCGCAGCTTTGTGGCAGAGTCGCGCTATATTCCGTCACCGTCGATGGTGCCTACGCTGTACCCTGGCGATCGCATTGTGGTCGAAAAGCTCTCCTATCGGTTTAGAGATCCGAAACCCCAAGATGTCGTGGTGTTTTATCCGCCCAGTCAGCTCCAAGTGGCGGGTTATCCTGCCGACCAAGCCTTTATTAAGCGGGTGATTGCGGTAGCAGGTCAAACCATTCAGGTACATCAAGGCCGCGTGTATGTTGACCAAACCCCCCTCAGCGAACCCTATATTGCCGAACCGCCTGCCTATGAGATGCCGGCGGTTCGGGTGCCAGAAGGGATGCTGTTTATGATGGGTGATAACCGCAACAACAGCAATGACTCTCACGTTTGGGGTTTTTTGCCAAGGTCTAATGTCATAGGGCGTGCCAACATCCGGTTTTGGCCTCCAGGGCAGGCTGGTTTTTTAGAAATAGAGTCGGAAGCTACAGCTAAGGTTGGTGGATTAAATAAGACCTCGAATTAATGATAGGAGGGCAAGCTTTTCTATCACTTTGTCCCTTATTCGTGGTTGCATTGCCCTCAGCTCTAGCTCATTCAACTTAGCCACCGCCCACAATGGTGACAATTTCTAGGCGATCGCCCTCCACCACAGCCTGTCCATCCCAAAACT
>JAGVDA010000149.1 GCA_020058975.1 Thermosynechococcus sp. WC_1
GACTGGGAACCAATCGCAACGCATTTTGCATTTGTTGTTTAACAGTCTGCTGTTTCATGAATTCAAACTCCTCACCTAAACTTGAGCCATTGACTATGAGCCATCCAGCCTAGGCTGAATCTAGTAAGGCGGCTCATTGCAAAGCATTCTATTACGTTTAGCAACCCTGCCATAGGATAGGGTTGCCTTTTGATTAAGAAAAGCTTAAAAGACAAAATGTGGCGGCTTGCCTTTTCAAGAAACAGCCCGCAATTAGACCCCGAAGGCGTTCATTGCAGGCTTGTTTTGGCTATCTTGAGTAACGAATGTAAAGGCTCGCAAAGATTTGCAAGACAATTAACTGTATGTATTTTGACCCGTTACTCTACGCTTGTCGATTCAGAAAAAGTCAGGTCTTTGCACAAAAAAGTCAGGTTTTAGATTTTTCCTTAGGGTTTTGCTGCGATGTAGCAGGGCGAAACAGATGGGCGTGGTCAGGGTGATAGAGACGCGATCGCGCTCCTTCTGCCCCCACCGGATTTAACGCAGGGCTAATCAGGTACATCGTGGTTCGCTCTAGCTGCTGCGTTCTCGTCACTTCAGCCATTTGGTCTAAAGGCACCAGCCAAAGCTGCTCATCAGGCCACCCCAGCCGAAAGCAAATGGCAACGTGGGTTTCGGCTGGGTAGTACGCTAGCAGCTTGGTTTGTGCCGCTTCAACATGACGGGCGCTGAGGTATAGACACAGGCTAGCCTGATGCGCTGCTAAACCTGCCAGCTCTTCTGCTGCTGGCATAGTGGTTCGTCCGCTGATGCGCGTCAAAATAATGGTTTGCACCAGTTCTGGTACCGTTAGTTCAACCTGAAGCCGAGCGGCGGCAAGCTGAAACGTACTGATGCCAGGAATAATCTCAAAGGGAATTTCAGCCTCGCCCAGCGCCTGGATTTGCTCATGAACGGCGCTATACAGACTTGGATCGCCGGACTGGAGCCGAACAACGGATTGATGGCGCACTTGCACCCGATCTATCAAGATCGGCAGAATGTCTTCAAGGGTTTTGTTGGCGGTTTGAATCACTTCTGCCCCTGGCTTCACCGCATCCAAGACCTGTTGCGGAATAAGCGAGTCGGCATACAGCACCACATCGGCCTGAGACAACATGCGATGGGCTTTGAGGGTCAGCAGTTCTGGGTCGCCAGGGCCAGCGCCCACAATATAAACCGCTGGAGGTAGCGCGTTTGTCATCATTAATAACCTAGAGGAGTCTGTTTGGCACTTGCGGCGGTGTCGGGAAGGGTGCGCCGCAGCAGGTACAGCCAAGCTAACCCTGCCCCGCCTAAAATAATGCCGACTAAGCTCACCATCTGCGCCATTTTGAGGGGGCCAAACATGAGGCTATCAGTGCGCAGTGCCTCAATCCAGAAGCGCCCAAGGCTATAGGCGATCGCATATACCAAAAACAACGTCCCGCGCTTGGCCTTTGGAAACTTCACAAATAGCGTCATCAACAGGCCAAACACCATTAAATTCCACAAAGACTCATATAAAAACGTGGGGTGATAGTACCCGACAGACTCAAATCCAGCAGGCCGACGCCCCTCTGGAATAAAGAGCTTCCAAGGTAAGTCAGTGGGGCTACCAAAGGCTTCAGAATTAAAGAAATTGCCCCAGCGTCCGATCGCCTGCCCCAAAATCAAAGAAGGAGCCACAATATCGGCCAGTCGCCAAAACGAGCAGCGCTTAACGCGACTAAATAAAATGGCGGCGAGAGTACCCCCAATGATTGCGCCATGAATGGCAATGCCACCGCGCCAAATTGCCAAAATTTGGTCTGGATGCTGGCTGTAATAGCGCCATTCAAACAGCACATAGTACAGCCGCGCCCCAGGAATTGCGCCCACAATCAGCCAGATCAAGAGATCCCCCACCAAATCGGGGCTAAGCTGACGCGACTGAGCCAGCCGCTGAGAGAGGGTAAGCCCAATTAACACGGCACTGGCAATCAGCAGTCCATACCAGCGCACATTAAGGGGGCCGATCGAAAACCCAACGCCAGGGGAGGTAAATTCAGCGATCTCCGTTAAGGTAAAGAAGGTAGATAGCAGCATTCGCAGTCCAGATGGGTTAATCCACGATTGTTAGTATGCCACCCACTGATCCTAGGAGGGAATTGCGATGGCGACAGGCTTTACTTCAGTGCTAGCAGTCTCTAAGCTTTTAAGACATTGGAGTAAGGTTTTTATGCCCTTATTCTTGGGCCTAGCATTGCTGATGACAGGCTGTAGCTTGCCCCAAGTGAGTGCAGAGTCACGGCTGTTTCTTAACCTATCAGCTTCTTTCGTTACAGACTATACTCTCCCACAGTCTGATTTTAACGGCACAACGCTGGGTGGGTTTTCGGCGCTGACCTATAGCTCCCAGGCAAACCGAATTTATGCCCTGGTCGATGATAAAATCCAGCCTCGGTTCTATACGCTCAGCCTCAATGCAGCAGACTCTCCCTCAAAAACGCTCAATGTCGAAGCCGTAACGGTTCTCAAAGATCCACTTCAGGTTAACCCATCTAACCCATCTAACCCATCCGCTACGCTCGATGGTGAAGGTTTGGTGCTGACCCGACATGGCACGGTCTTTGTAGCAAGCGAGGGGAATCAGAGTCTGAAGATTCCGCCCCGCCTCAGTGAGTTTAAGGTTGCCGATGGCGCTTGGCAGCAAGATTTGCCACTCCCAAAACAGTTCTGGACGCTGGAGCCGGAGGACGACACCCTAGCCTTAGGTGTTAACCCGAATCAGGGCTTTGAGTCTTTGGCAATTAATGCAGAAGGCGATCGCCTTTTTGCCGCCACCGCAGCCCCACTCCAGCAGGATGCCCCCCAGCCCTTCAGCCGCTTTTTACACTACTGGATTGGGGAACCGGAGCCTATTCTCATTTCCGAGCATCTTTATCCGCTTGATTCAGACCCCAAAGATGGCACCCTTCACGCTTTAACAGACCTCATTTCGATTGATAATGCAGGCCACTTTTTAAGTCTTGAGCGCAGCTACAGCCCCACAACAGGCTATGGCGCAACCCTCTATCAACTTGCCACAGGCGTTGCCACCGATATTTCTGGGATGCGTACCTTGCCGTCTAATCTGAAGGGCATTGTGCCGATTCGCAAGCAGCCACTGCTGAATCTCGCAGATCTTAAGATTCCGCTCCAAAATCTTGAGGGTCTTTCCCTTGGGCCTCAGATTAGTGATGGGAGTCGCAGTCTACTTGTAATCAGCGATAACGGCTCCAATCTAGCGGTGCCAACGCAGGTGCTGCTGCTGCGCCTAGGGAAGAGCTAAATCTTACTCCTCTCTCCCATAACCTACCGTGTGCACACAAGTCTAGGAAAAATCCCCTCCTAGGAGGGGTGCCCGTAGGGCGGGGTGGGTCAGTCAGTAGCGCCATGACTAACCCACCCCTACCCCTCCTAGGAGGGGTAGGGGTGGGTTTCTAGCAAAAACCTTTACGGGATAGAAACTTTAAGACTTGTGTGTACATCGCAGCTCCCATAACAGGAGAGGGTCATAAGAGCGTCTACGCTTCGTCGAGGGCAGCAATACCAGGAAGTACCTTGCCTTCTAGTAGCTCTAAACTAGCGCCGCCACCCGTCGAAATATGGCTCATTTGATCGGCTAAGCCTACCTTTTCAACGGCTGCCACAGAATCACCCCCACCAATGATGGTGATGGTGCCTTTGCCTGTAAGGGAAGCGAGACTACGGGCGATCGCCTCGGTGCCCACCGCAAACTTATCAAACTCAAAGACCCCCATCGGGCCATTCCAGATCACGCTTTTCACGTCATCGAGGGCAGCCACGAATTCCTTAACAGAGTCTGGACCAATGTCTAGACCCATCCAACCATCAGGGATGTCATTCACGCTAACGGTTCGGGCATTGGCATCAGGGGCGAAATTATCTGCCACCACCACGTCTGTCGGCAGTAAAAACTGCACGCCTTTTTCCTTCGCCTTTAGCTCTAGGGCGCGGGCGAGATCTAACTTATCTTCTTCAACCAAAGACTTGCCGACGTTAAGGCCGCGAGCCTTGTAGAAGGTAAAGATCATGCCGCCGCCCAAAAAGATCTTATCTACCTTATCCAGCAGCGTTTCAATTACGCCAATCTTGCTAGAAACCTTAGAGCCACCCACGATCGCCGCCAGAGGCCGCTGAGGATTTTCGATCGCATTTTGGAGGTACTGTAATTCTTTCTCGATCAGGTATCCAGCTACGCAAGGGCTAAGGTAGTGCGTTACGCCTTCAGTCGAAGCATGGGCGCGATGGGCGGTTCCAAAAGCGTCATTTACAAAGAGATCGGCATTGGCAGCGAGCTGCTTGGCAAATTCGGGGTCGTTGCTTTCTTCACCAGGGTAGTAGCGCACATTCTCTAGCAGCGCGACCTGACCGGAGGCCAATGCGCCGATCTTCGCGGCGGCTTCATCGCCAATGCAGTCGCCCACAAATACAACGGGTGTCCCTAACAGCTCAGAGAGGCGTTGGGAGACTGGCGCAAGAGTATATTTTTCTTTACCATTTTTCTCAACGTCTTTGTAGCGCCCAAAGTGGCTGGCTAAAATAACCTTCGCACCCTTAGCGACCAAGTCTTTAATGGTGGGTAGTGCAGCGCGGATGCGAGTGTCATCCGTGATGGCACCTGTTTCTTTATCTAAAGGAACATTAAAATCAACCCGTACAAATACGCGTTTGTTGGCTAAATCAGCGGATGATAAATTTGCTAGAGTTTTTTTGGACACGTCTGTCTCTCCTATGTGCGTCTATTAAAAGCCGAGTCAGAGCGGGCTATATCTACCATTGCTCTGGCTGCCGAGTCAATTTCAATCAAATCAATGAACCCCTGCCGTCAATAATTTTACCGGAGTCGGTACCCTGGAGGAGCGTTTCATGTTTAAGACCGTTTTGTTTCCTGTTGATCAAAGCCGCGATTCCCGCGAGGCGGCTGAAACCGTTGCGGAGTTAGTCAAACTCTGCGGTGCAAAACTCATTATTCTTTCTGTAGAAGATGATTCTGAAGAGTCAGGGGGCAGCCCTGCGTCTCGCCTATCGCCAGAGGTCATCGATCAGCTTTTAGAATCGGCAAAGACGACCTTTTTAGACTGGGGTATTACCGCCCAGACGCTCCATCGCAGCGGCAAAATTGCCTTCACTATCTGTGATGTTGCCGATGAGCTGAATGTCGATATCATCATCATGGGCTGTCGCGGCATTGGTTTAACTGAGGAGGGAGCTAATGACAGCGTGAGCAACCGCGTCATTAATTTATCTCCTTGCCCGGTTCTGATTGTGCCGTAGCCCTAAAATCCTTTACGAAATAAAGTAACCCTATGCTAAAGCTATACGGTGGCGCACGAAGTCGGGCTTCAATTGTGCAGTGGTACCTCGAAGAACTGGGCGTTCCCTACGAATTTGTGCTGCTCGATATGCAGGCAGGCGAACACCGCAATCCTGCGTTTTTAGCCCTTAACCCCATCGGCAAGGTGCCTATCATTCAAGACGGCGATTTTGTCCTGTCAGAATCTGGCGCAATTTTGCTGTACCTTGCTCAAAAGTACGACCCTTCCTATCCTTCTGCGCCAGAGCAACAGGCTGAGCTTTACCAGTGGGTGCTGTTTGCCAATGCAACCCTTGGGCCTGGGGTGTTTGTAGAAACCAGTCGAGAGAAAGAAGCGCCAGTATTGCTAGGGCCGTTGAGCGATCGCCTACAACACCACCCCTACATCCTCGGCACATCCTTCACCGTTGCGGATGTGGCATTGGGTTCTATGCTGGCTTACATCCCCCTCATGCTGAAGTTAGACCTTAGCCCCTATCCTGGCGTAGTGGCCTACATTACACACTTAACTGAACGCCCCGCCTATAAAAAGGCCATGTCAGGCCGAGGGAAATAGTTAAAAAGGCGCTCAGCAATTTGTCTTAACGTTTTGGACGCAGTCGATCATCAAATTAACCAATCCTTGATTTGAGGCTCCTGCACTGCGCAATTGGTACATTAGACTGAAAGAGGCATAATTTTCAGGTTCGCTTACTCTATTTAGCACCGCTCAACTTCTGTACCGCACTGCCGATTCTTCACAGGCGATCTACCATGAACACCCCCGTCAAGTCCGAAGGTCAAATTATCTATCCCATTTCCAAGCCGGAAGTGCCCCAAGAACTGGCAGAAAGCGTCATTCTTTCTTCTATTAATGACCTCTACGACTGGGCGCGTCTTTCGAGTCTGTGGCCTCTTTTGTACGGCACGGCCTGCTGCTTTATTGAAGTGGCTGCCATGATTGGCTCACGGTTTGACTTTGACCGCTTTGGCCTGGTTCCACGCTCTAGCCCTCGTCAGGCCGACCTGCTTATTACAGCAGGTACTGTCACCATGAAGATGGCACCTGCTTTGGTGCGTCTTTACGAACAAATGCCAGACCCGAAGTATGTGATTGCGATGGGAGCCTGCACCATTACAGGCGGCATGTTCAGCAGTGATTCGCCGACGGCGGTACGTGGCGTAGATAAGCTGATTCCGGTGGATGTGTATCTGCCAGGATGCCCACCCCGACCTGAAGCCATCATGGATGCGGTGATTAAGCTGCGCAAAAAGATTTCTGATGAGGATATGCGGGAGCGGGGCAAGATGCGCCAAACCCACCGCTACTACAGCACCACCCACAATATGAAGGTGGTTCCCCCTATTTTGACGGGTGAATACCTTCGGGCAGAGGCGCGTCAGGCACCGCCTAAAGCACTAGGAGAAGCCTTGGGAATGCCTGTGCCGCCTGCACTCAAGGTCGCGGAGTTTGATGGTGCGGAAAACTTGTAAAACTCTTATGGAGTGAAAATTCCTGCGAATTTGATCTTATTGAGAAGTGTTCTAAATCACTAAGGTGGAAGAGTTAAAGTCGTAAAGAGGCAATCTTATGACTGTTCGACAACGACGCTATAGCAAAGAAGAGTTAGCTCAACGTGGGCAAGAACTCTACGAATCTGGAATTCGGCAGCAAGTCGAAACTGGCAATAAAGGAAAAATCGTTGCGATCGACATCGAAACAGGCGCTTTTGAGCTAGCCGACGAGACGATGGAAGCTGCCCGACGACTCTATGAACGAATTCCAGATGCTCAACCCTGGGTTCTTAGGGTTGGCTATCGTGCCGTTCATCGTTTTGGGGCGCGTAGCCTTAAAGATTCGCTATGATGCAAGGCTACGTCAATACAAGAGACATGTTGCTTTATAAGAGATAATATCTCTAAAGCCCATCTAAATTCATCAGTCCATGCTCAACA
>JAGVDA010000123.1 GCA_020058975.1 Thermosynechococcus sp. WC_1
CTTTGGCGCTGCCCCCAGCGTAGCCAGATACCACATTAGAGACACCCTTGAGGTGTTCAAAAACGCCTTCCATGCCCCAAAAGCAGCCCCCTGCCAACACAATCGTCTGGCTACCTGAAGGGGGCGGTAAAACTGCAATAGGGTTAGGGAGCGCTGGGACTGTTTTGGAGCTGGATAGGCTGTAGGGCACCCCGCCCGTCAGCACGGCTAAAAGTGCAGCAGCAGACAAACCCAGCAGCAGCGATTGAGCAGACAAAAGGCGACGTAAGACCATAGCGCAAGGATCCTGAGGCGTTGATATGTTTAATCGTAAACACCAAAGCTGAAAATAGGCTGAGGGCTATCTGAGTGGCCTCATAATTTAGGCGCAAATTCCGCAAAATGATACTTTTGTTGGCAATGATTAGAATATTGCAATCGTAATTTATCGTAATGAGGTTGATTTTAACCGGAGTCGATCACTAGGATATAAAGATTAAGAAGCTCTCATTGGTTAAACAATGCATGAGTCTGAAGCCTACTTTCGTGCCCTAGATCTAGACCAGACCGCAACCCTTGATGAAATCAAGCAAGCCTATAAAGATTTGGTCATGGTCTGGCATCCAGATCGCTTTGTCCATAATGATAGGCTGCGCCACAAAGCTGAAGAAAAGCTGAAGCAGTTTAATCAAGCCTATGACGGGCTGAAGCAGCGGTATGTCAACACCAGACAGGCTTCGGGTACGGTGCCTCATTCTGGGTCGTATTCTCAAACTGCTCAAGGTCAAACAGTGCGATCGCCCCAAACCCATTCCAGGCAATCTCGATCTCAAACCTCGCAGACATCAAACTTCAGTCCACCACCCCACATCAACACTAGCGGCCTGTATATTACCTTTGCCCACGCAGAATATGTTTTAGGGCACTACTGTTTTAGACCGCTCAAAGATATGGATGCAACTCATCATGAATATCAAAGCGGCCCCTTTGTGCTGATGGTCTGTGACGATCCATTGGCCTTAACGCTATCGGTGCCGTGTAATTCTTTAGAGCATTTTGATCGCATTTTGCTTTCAATTCCCTGCAAGTCTACAGGCCATTTTTGCCATACCGAAGCACAGGCGCTTCTAACACTGCTACATACCCAAGTTTTGTAGGTAAAAGCTTTACGCCTCGCTACAGGAAGTATGCCGTCGCATGAGGACTGATCGCTACAACGCACCCGCCGATCGCCCGTTATAAAGGCTCATAGATTTCTCGGTACCTTGCCTTAGCGCCACCTCAACCGCATCTGCCGATAGGTCTAGTACCTCTGGCAAAATACGCAGTTCGTCTGGCGCAAACTTGCCCAAAACATGAGAGATGGTGTCTTTAGCAACGCCCACATCAGACACCTTGCTAATGCCAACCCGCAGCCGAGGAAAGTCCTGAGTGCCCAGATGGGCAATGAGGGATTTCATTCCGTTGTGCCCCCCCGCCGAGCCGCTGAGGCGAATTCGCAGCCTTCCGACGGGTAAATCCATATCGTCGTAAAGCACCAACACCTGCTGCGGCATGAGCTTGTACCAGTCCAGCACCGCCCGTACCGACTGTCCTGATTTATTCATAAAGGTATTGGGCTTCAGCAGCCGAATTCGCTGCCCTGCTGCCATGCCTTCCCCTAACTCGCCCTGAAAGCGTCGCTGCTCAGTTAAAGAAACGTGCCAGCGCTTCGCCAGGCAATCAACCAAGTCAAAGCCAATGTTATGGCGCGTGTGGTCATATTTTGCGCCAGGGTTGCCCAGCCCTACAATTAGGCTAATGGGCAAGCTAATGGGTGCAGGCTTGAGCTGCGTGGGTTCTACCATGTCAATGAACAGTCCTTGATTAGCCTAAAATATTGCGAACTCTACTTCATCAATCCACGACTTTAGATTGGATGCACTAATCTAAATTCATTTGTGAAACCCAACTTTCTTGGGGGATAAAAGTGCGATCGCCCGAAAGCGGCGCAACGGGTTCTGTGAGCAAAAACTTCCCATTCTCAATCCACTGCTTTAGCTCTAAGGCCACCTGCCGCGAGAGGGGAATGCTGGCTAACGGCGCAACCCGAACAGTCTTATTCTCAATTTTGATTTTGCCAGATTTAAGTTGTGCGTAGCTCACCAGTCCAAAGGTAGGTCTGACCCGTCGAGGAATCGAGAAATCAATAATGGGGGCAACCAGCTCCGCGTCTGTCACCGCACAGCGGCGCACCACATCTTCATCTAACACCGGAAAAGGGATTCCGACCCCCAGCATGAGGGATGGCCCATACTGCTTAAAGTAGCAGCCGCGCACCCATTTGGGATTCATTTGCTTGGCATCGCCAATGAGGGCGAGGGTTGCCGCCGGACCAATGGGGGTATCGTTGGGGCGACGTTTTTGGAGCGGAAAATGCTGGGTTCCTTCCCAGGTAATATAGCCAATGCCACCGCCCATAAAAATGCGGGAGCCAATGCCAATCAGCCTCAGGTTTGGATCGTTGAGTAAGGGCGACAAAGCCCCTGTGTTGGAATATACGGCGTTACCCAGGCGCGGCTGGAGAGGGCCGAGGTGCGGCTGTCGAAGCCCACGAGCCGGGCGAAGAATAAGGACAGCCAACTGGAGGCCGTGCGCTCGGATCGCAAAGCCATCATGGAAGTGCTGCACCGTCGCGGGCTGGCCGTCCCTCGCAGCAAGTATGTGCGGCAGCCCCCTGCGACCAAGATCGTCCGCATTCCCCAGCCACAACGGAGTCTGAA